>BNVG01000032.1 GCA_025997935.1 Synergistales bacterium
GCTATAAACGATATTCCAGGATTGATGCTATTTTGCGACAGGATTATAGGTCAAGACTGCAAAACATAGCAAAAATCTCACCTTACGCCAAAATATACTCCCTAAGCGCGATGGCCACCCCGTCGTCATCATTTGAAGCGGTGACTATATCCGCCGCCTCTTTGGCCTCGTCGCAGGCGTTACCCATAGCCACGGCCAGCCCAGCCTCGCGGAACATCGGGATGTCGTTCAGGTAGTCGCCGAAAGCGCATATTTCCTCCCGCGCTATGCCCATAACGCGCGCCAGTTCCTTGAGTCCGTAGCCTTTGTCTATCCCCGACGCGAACACGTCCATCACTGCGGCATCGGAAAAAGTATAAGTCAGGGCTTTACGCGTCTTGATGTACTCCTCCATCGCAGTCAAATCAGTGTCGTTATAGATCAGCATTTTGTTGAAGGGTTTTTGAAGCGCGTTTTCGTGCCGCTCGTCAAAAAAATAAAGAGGCATACCCTCAAAGCCGTCTCCCGCGGCGATACCGTTGTACCTTTCAAATCGCTCAATGCAATGTCCTCCGCGCGAGAAGAACCCGCCGTCTTTGCCCAGAGCGCAATAATCAAGTTTGTTGTGCGCGCAAAACTCAAGAAGCAATCTCGCCTCGTCCAAAGGCATGGGTTTTTGATGTAGCGCTTCGAACGTGAGAGGGCTACATATAGCGCCTCCGTTTGAGGAGATGAATGGTATGTCGAGCGCTAATTTTTTCACGTAAAAATACAACATGGGCGCGACGCGGCCCGAGCATATTGTCACGTTCACGCCCTTTTTGCCCGCCTCTTTGATAGCGTCCAAGTTGGAGTTCGATATTTCCTTTTGGCTGTTCAGCAGGGTTCCGTCAAGGTCGCAGACCACGAGGCGTATTTTTCGGCCGGCGGACGCCAGGTCTTTGGTTTCGCGCATGGTTTTAAGCGGACAGAACCTTGGCCAGACTTGGCTCGAAGGTCAGGGAGACCGGTTCGCCTTCTTTCCAGATTTTTTTGACGTCGGGGTTGTCTATCTGCACTAAAATGTCGCTCTGAGAGGCGTCTTTGCGTTTCACCCAAGACTCCACGCTGTTGCCGAGGTAGACGTTGGCCGAGACTGTGCCGTCCTCTATGCCCGTGCCTGGCTCGCTCAGCAGTAGCGACTCGGGGCGGCACATCACGACGGCGGAGTCGGAGACCTTCAGTTCGGGCGACCAGCGGGGAATGTCGAAGAATCTGCCCTTTATCTCCACACGGCATATCTTATTATCCGAGCCGCTCGTAATCTCTTTCACTTCGCAGGGGAAGAACGCGACCTTGCCTACAAAGCCGGCCACGAATGAGTTTATCGGGTCGCGGTAAATATCGCTCGGCGTACCTATCTGTGCGATTTTTCCGGCGTTCATGACTATTATCTTGTCTGAAAGGCTCATGGCCTCCACGCGGTCGTGAGTAACGTACACGGCCGTTATTGAGAGCGATTTTTGAAGGCGGCGTATCTCCACTCTCATCTGCTCACGAAGAAGCGCGTCGAGGTTTGAGAGAGGCTCGTCCAAAAGCAACACGGACGGCTCCACTATCATGGCGCGCACGAGGGCCACGCGTTGCTGTTGCCCTCCGGACAGGCGCGAAGGGGGACGTTTGGCTAATTTATCGAGGCTCACCATCTCCAGAAAACGCGCCACCTTTTCATCTATCGCGTCTTTAGCCATGTTGCGTAGCTTCAGGCCATACGCTACGTTCTCAGAGACATTCATGTGAGGGAAAAGCCCGTAGCTCTGAAAGACCATCGAGGTGTCGCGCTTGTTGGGCGGCACGTCCGTGACGTCCGAGTCGCCTATATAAATGTGGCCCGACGTGGGGTTCTCAAAGCCCGACAGCATACGCAGAACCGTCGTCTTGCCGCAGCCGGACGGTCCCAAAAGAGTTACGAGGTCTCCTGGCGCAATCTCAAACGACACATCGTTGACCGCGTTTACGGGCTGCCCTGATTGCGGATCCTTGAACGTTTTGACGATATTTACGAGACGCACTGACTTAGCGTGCATTTAGATACCCTCCTTAATTTTAAGCCCCTATGGTCTTGGTCAGGTTATCGTTGCGGCGCACAAGGAGGTGCATCAGGCCAAAGACGCCGAACACTATGATAATCAAAACCGTCGACAGTACGCTGGCGAGTCCGAAACGCAGATTTTCAGAGAAGTTGTATATCAGGATTGTAAGGTGATACCAGCGGGCCGATATGAGGAATATAACGGCGCTGACCGCCGTCATGGAGCGCACAAACGTGTATGACAGGCCGGACAAAAAGGCGGGACGTATGAGCGGCAAAACGATTGTACGGAACACCGTCGCCGAGTCCGCGCCGAGATCCGTGGCCGCTTCCTCTATGGATGGGTCTATCTGCCGCAAAGCCGCCATGCCTCCCTCTATACCTACGGGAAGTTCCCTTATGGTGTAGTTTATAACTATTATGGCCGCCGTCCCCACCAATATAAGGGGCGCTTTGCTGAACGCCAAAACATAGCTTATGCCTACCAGCGTTCCGGGCAGGGCGAACGGTGTCATCATAAGAATCTCCAGCAATCTTTTTCCGTAGAAGGTCTTGCGGACAAACAGGAGCGCCGACACCATCGCGAGTATCCCCGCTATCGGGGTCGCCGCCAAAGAAAGCGCCAGCGTATCGAAGAGCGCGTCCTTGCCCCTCGTCACGGCCTCGAAGATATTGTCGAGGCTGAACGTATAGTCTATACCCCAGTTTTTGACGAAGCATCCGGCGATAATCGTACCGTAGAGCGAGATCAAGAAGATGATGACAAGCGCTATTATACCGACTAAAACCGTTCTTACGCCCGGCGTCGTTAAATCCGTTATGCGCCCCGACGGCTTGCCCGTCACGGTTACGTAAGACTTGCGCGCTATCCAGAACCGCTGCACAAGGAACGCAGTTAGCGTGGGGACGAGCAAAACCATTGACAAAGCCGCGCCGTGCCCAAGGCGGTTCATGCCCGTCACTTCCATATAAGACTCGAGCGACAGCACACGGAAGTTTCCGGCGAGAATGAGCGGGTTCGCGAAGTCGGCTAAAGATATGGTGAACACAAGAAGCCACGCGCTCAGGAAGCCAGGGAGAGCCAAGGGAAGCGTTATGGACGTAAAGACCTTCATGCGGGTGGCCGACAGGTTCAGCGCGGCGTCTTCAAAAGTCGAGTCTATGGCCGCTAAGACGCCCGAGAGCGTCAGAAAAGCGACAGGGAACATGCCGATAGTCTGAGCTAAGACAAGCCCCGGAAGGCCGTAGATAGAAAACGGCATAAGCCCCATACGTGTGAAAAGCCCGTTGTTGCCGAAAAGAAGAATTATGGAAAGGGTGAGCGAAAATGGAGGCGATATGACGGGCAGGGTTCCCATAGCGGCTATGAATCCCTTGAAGCGGATGTTAGTGCGGGCGCATACGAAGGCGAATATAAAGCCCAGAATGGTGGAACAGGAGGCCGTCCATACGCCGAGCTCAATGCTGCCCTGCAAGGCGGAGCGGTATCCGCGGGACATCAGAATCGTTTTCCATATATCAAGCGTCCACTGGCCGTCCTGATAGAAAGACAGCCTGAGCGACTCGAACAAAGGATATGCCACAAACACAAGGGATATTCCGAAAAGTATCAACACCGCGAAGCCCGTTATCACGTCGCGGCTGAAAGAGACCTGATAGGCGACGAGCGCGATAATGGCGAATGCCGCGCCGAACAGCAACAGAAGAAGGTTGATGAAAGAATTTTCTTCCGACACGTCAAGAGCCGCGACGAGAGCGCCGACCACCTCGCCCTTTTGGACGACGGGCGCAAAAAAGAGAGCGTAAGAGGTATTGTCAAGCTCCCAGTCCTTCGCGCTACGGTAGGTTTCCTCGTAGGCTACGTTGTCGAAGCCCTTTGCGAGCTCAAGCGAGAAAGGAGATGAAAGAGCCGTCAGAAGCTCCACGAGAGAGCTGTCGCCCAGAGCTGAAACGCGTTCTAATGGAGCCGGAACGCCATTGACATAGGCTACCTTGCCTCCGCCGCTGTTTTTGACGGACTTTTCTAACCATTCCAAGACGTTTTCCGGCGTCGGCTCCGTATCAGCCCTATCGGGGAAAGCCTCCGCAATTGCCGACACGAGGCGCAACTGCTGCGTTTTGGCCAAAGATAAAAACTCATTTTGAATATTTGTAAATATCCAAAAGCCAAGAATTACCACAAGTCCAAGCGTCAGCGCGAAATGCAAGACGCGCTTTTTCATTGCATCAGCCCTCTTTCCGTGTTACAAATGCAAGTCTAAATCGCCTTCCTTAATCCAACCGATTTTTCGCAGGGGAGCGGCAAAGAGCGGAGTTAAAACTGCCGGAAGCATAAGATATATAAGGATGATGCTCCAGTAGTCGAGCGATGTTATTTCGCCTCTCAGGCCAAGTTCTATATCTTGGAGCCAGCCTGAGTATATGCCGATTGGGCCGACAAGGCCGCTAGTGCCCATCCCGGCGGCTATGGACGGGCCATTCATCTGTATCTTAAAAACGCACGTGGCGAGCGGGCCGGCAACCATCGACGTCAAGATAGGAGGTATCCATATACGCGGGTTTTTCGATACGTTGCCCATCTGTAACATGGATGTCCCGAGTCCCTGAGCGAAGAATCCGCCCCATCCGTTCTCTCTCATGCTCATAGCGGCAAAGCCCACCATCTGAGCGCAGCATCCGGCCAACGCGGCTCCTCCCGCCAAGCCCGACAGCCCAAGCGCCGCGCAGAGCGCCGCGCCGCTTACGGGAAGCGTCATCGTCAATCCGACTGCCGCTGACAGCGCTACCCCCATCAAAAACGGCCAAAGCTCGGTGGCCCACATCACCATGTTGCCGACAAAGCTGGCCAAGTTGCCTACCGGTTGAGCAAAGGCCATCGATAAAAGTATGCCGACCGAGATGGTCACGCAGGGCGTCATGATTATATCTATCTTTGTTTCTTTTGATATGGCCTTGCCGCATTCTGAGGCGGCTACGGTCATACAGGATACCGCGAGAGCGCCGCCCGTACCGCTTAATATATTGGCGGCTTCGCCAACGGCCACGAGGGAAAAAAGAACGAGGGGCGGACATTTGAGGGCGTATCCTATAGCTACAGCCATAGTTGGCCCGGACGCTGCCTTGGCACATGCTCCTATATCCATGAGAACCTGCAGACCAAATTGTTCTCCGAGAGTCTCGAAAATCGTCCCTATAAGTATAGACGCGAATAGCCCTTGAGCCATCGCGCCAAAGGCGTCTACGCCATAGAGCCGCGCCGAAAAACTTATATCCTTTTTTTTCAGGAAAGCCGAAACTCTTTCCCTCGGGTAGCGTATATGGTAACGCATGGTTTCTTCACTCTCGCTTTATTTAGTCACTATTCACCGTTTTTTTGAGACGGCGTGCGAAAATGTTCCACAAATGGTTTCAGAAGGTCGATAGGTACGGGGAAGAAAGTCGTTGAGTTTCGTTCTCCGGCGATTTCGCGTATGGTCTGGAGATAGCGCAGCTGCAAAGTCACGGGGGATACCTCCATTTGAAGAGCGGCCTCCGAGAGTTTGGTGGCGGCCTGAAGCTCGCCCTCCGCCGCTATTACCTTAGCGCGGCGTTCGCGCTCCGCCTCAGCCTGACGCGCCATAGCGCGTTTCATGCCCTCCGGAAGCTCAAGTTCTTTCACCTCTACGGCGCTGACTTTTATGCCCCAGGGGTCTGTGCGCTCATCTATGATTTTCTGAAGCTCCTGGTTGATTTTTTCGCGCGACGAGAGCACTTCGTCAAGCTCCACAGAGCCCACGACAGAACGCAAGGTAGTCTGGGCGAGCTGACTGGTGGCCTGAACGTAGTTTTCCACCTCGACGACCGAGCGCGACGGGTCGAGCACACGGAAGTACACGACGGCGTTCACCTTAATAGGAACGTTGTCCTTTGTTATGACTTCCTGCACCGGAACGTCCATAGTGAGTATGCGCAAGTCGACCATGACGGTGCGGTCGACGACAGGGATAACAAAGACCATGCCCGGGCCTCTGCTTCCGGCCAGACGCCCGAGGCGAAATATGACCAATCTCCTGTATTCCGGCACTATCTTGACGGCGGAAGAGAACACCAATACAAAAATAACGATAATCCCAAGCCAACTGCCGATATTTGAGAAGACTGCGATCGCCATATCAAGAATCAATTGAAGATTCCCCCCTTAGGTTTTCTCTTTCACCCTTAACCCCTCAATAGGCGTTTTTCAGATTTATGAGATTATTTTTATGCATTCATAGTTTATCACGTTATATCAAAATTTTTAATGTTTTGAGAATAATTACAAAGAAATAAAATTGAAAAAGTAAAGGCGTTTGCTCTGCAGATGACGGTAGGCACGTTTACAAAAATAAGTCATTGTGATATATTTGCACATAAAGTAGGTTTGATTTTGTGCTTTTTGCGCCTGTAGCTCAGCGGATAGAGTGACGGCCTCCGGAGCCGTAGGTCGCGAGTTCGAATCTCACCAGGCGCGCCAAAATAAAAAATAAGCAAGTTTAACACAGTACAAAAAGCCCGCTAACAAGCGGGCTTTTTGCTTTTTTAAGTCCAAAATTCTATTGGTCAATAGCTCAAATGATATTTCACTTGTTAGCGGGGTTTTGGTTGTATGTGGTCAGTGGTGAAACACAAAAATGGTGGCGGTAACTGGACTCGAACCAGTGACACCGCGGGTATGAACCGCGTGCTCTAGCCAGCTGAGCTATACCGCCATTGTAACCTAATTTTATTGGTTGCGGGGACAGGATTTGAACCTGTGACCTTCGGGTTATGAGCCCGACGAGCTTCCTGGCTGCTCCACCCCGCTATGATTTGGTGCCGAACGCGGGACTCGAACCCGCACGAGCCTGAGCCCCCGGGATTTTAAGTCCCGTGCGTCTACCAATTCCGCCAGCCCGGCAACGCGTTTGATATTATATACGCCCTTTCCGCACAAGTCAACAAGAAGATTGACGCAAAAAGATTGACGCGCCACGGCCATTTCATAACTTTTATAACGGGTCAGCTCGGCTTCGACCTCAAACATTCCCTACATAGACATATTTCAGATAGCGTCTGGCGACTTCCGCCAAGCGAAACAACGAGTCTGTTGGCGTAGGCGGCGCGCTATATTTATAACGCGGAAAGTATCGTGACAAGTGGTACGGCGTTTCAGGCGATATATCCGCGAGCCATGTGGCGAGCGCTACGATTTCGTCGTCGTTGTCGTTTTCGCCGGGTATTATCAACGTCGTTACCTCGACGTGTGCGGTTTTGCTCGCGATTTCAACCGTGCGTTTGGCAGTCTCGAAGTCACCGCCGTGACGCCTGTAAAAGTCCGCGCTCCACGCTTTGATGTCGATATTCCACGCGTCCACAAGGGGGGCGAGTTGTTCAAGGGGAGAGGCGTTGATTTGCCCGTTGGACACAAGTACGACTTTCAGGTTCGCCTGTTTCAGTAGCTTCGCGCAGTCGACGGCATACTCGAAGCTGATTGTCGGCTCGTTGTAGGTGAACGCTACGCCACAATTTTCGCTCTCGTTCAAGGCGATTTCCACGAGTTTTTCGGGTGAAATATAATCAAAACGCGGCTTGCGTTGCGAAATCTCAAAGTTCTGGCAAAAACCGCATTTCATATTGCACCCGTAGCTTCCGACTGACAGAATCTTGCTCCCCGGAAAGAAGTGATACAGCGGCTTCTTCTCGATAGGATCTAACGCAAGACTCGTTATCTTGCCATAGTTGTCGCATACAATTACGCCGCCTTGGTTTTTTCTCGCGCCGCAAAAGCCGTAACCGTTTTCGGGGATGTCGCAATTATGCGGACAAATCTCGCACTTCATCTATACAGCCCCATCATGCCGCACCACCTCGAAACGCTCTAATTTGCAGCTGTCCGTCGGCTTGATGCCACCCTTTCGCATCGCTATATCGACTTGTTCGTCGATGGTGTCCACGCCCTCTAAATTCGGCAGCAGCAAGCCGCGTTTATAACCCGAAGTGACAATAACGCCGTACTTCTTTACGTCAAGTTGCGACTTGTCGTTAATCGGTTCGCTTTCTTTCAGTACGTCCACGCTGTAAGTCAAATCATCCAATTCGTCGCGTGTAATCGGCTCAAATCGCGGATCCTTAGAACACGCCGACACGCCATTCTGGATTATCTCGGCGGCGATATTTTTACACATCGGCGCTATTGTTCCTATACAGCCGCGCAGGTTGCCGTTCTTTTTGATTGACACGAAAACACCCGCGTTCGCGCTCAACATTTCGCTCGGTAAATCATTTGGAATCACAATCGTTTTGCCTGTTTTGACGTAGTTTTCCACGTTTGTGCGGGCGAGCTTGACGTAGGCGTCCTCGTCGTCGCGCGCGTCTTGTATTCTATCGTTTTTGTCCGATATTATCAGCGGTAACAGACTGTCGGTTTCGCCATCCGTCGTGAAGCTGGCAGTCAAATAACCCACGCCAAACGGAGCTTCATAATGCAGGACTTCCGATTTAACGCGTAGTCCGTCAAACGCGCCGCACATTATCATAATAGCTCTCAAACCGCACTCGGCGGCGTTCTCGGCGACAGCCGAGTCGATATTGAATATACGCCGAGTATCAGACTGTTCAATACACTCGCGCACATATTTGTCGTGCTCTACGCCGTATTTGGAAAAACCGTACTGTCCGCCGAGCTTGTGCGACATATCTCCGCTGGCGATAATCACGGCCTTGCGTCCAAGCGCGCTGATAGCCTGTTTTATGCACATTCCAAAGCGGTATTGCTCAATGAACGGCAACCCCGACAGCGATACGCGCAAAAGTGTTTTGCATTTGATGAAATTCAGCGGTACCATAACGCCATGATCGAGAGTTTTGTCTTTTTCGCCCAAAAACCCGGCGGATATGCCGTTTTGCTCCGCAAACTCAGCGATTTTAGCGGCTAACTCGCTGTCGTAGGTCGCGTCAAACTTCACTTGAGGACAGTTGAACCGCGCAAAGCTCCCTACAGCCGATTCGCCGGGCGATATGTGAAAATAATCCGCGTATAGAACGCTGTGCGGCGAAATAATCACCGCCACGTCGGGATTGTACTCCGCAACCTCTGCGCCGATTCGGTTATAAGCGGCGCGTGTCTGTGGGATTTCCGTCCCGTCGCCAACGCCATTTACAATAAGCGGCGGATGCGGGACAAGGTAGCCTTTTAGCATACGTTTCACCTCGTTAAGTCTAATGTCGGCGCTGTTTCTCGAAGGTACAGCAGGACAAATTGAATTGATAAAGGGAACGCCTCGGCGTCCCCTTTTGTTTTATAGGTCCTTCAATCTTTTCGGGCGAAGCGTCCCAAGTATGCCTCCTGAACGCGAGGGTCCGTGCGGAGGTCTTTGCCGGGGCCGCTTATAGTCACCCGGCCCTGATCGATAACGTACGCGAAGTCCGATATTTCAAGGGCGAGGCGCGCGTTCTGCTCTACTAACAAGATTGGAATCCCCACGGACTTGTTTATTTCGACGATCTTTTTGAAGAGGTCGCTGATGATGACGGGGGCGAGCCCCATCGAAGGCTCGTCCAGCATCAGGAGCCTGGGGCGCGCCATCAGAGCGCGGCCTATGGCGAGCATCTGCTGTTCCCCGCCGGAGAGGCTCCAGCCTAACTGCTTTCGCCGCTCCTCAAGCCGTGGGAAGAGGTCGAACACAGAACGCATCTCCACTTCGTAGGGCTTTCGACCGAAAAACCCGTGCCAGGCGATGGTGCCGACCTCTAAGTTTTCCTCAACGGTTAGGCCGGGGAAGATATGCCGTCCTTCCGGGACGTGGACTATGGCCTTGTGGGCGATGCGCGTCGGGTTTTCCTTTATAAGCTCGTCATGCCCGTTAAAGACTATGCTGCCCGTGCGCTTTATCATACCGGAGACGGACTTGAGCAGGGTCGTCTTGCCCGCCCCGTTGCTGCCTATGAGGCAGGTTATGGCGCCAGCCGCTATATTTATGTCAATCCCTTTCAGAGCCTCGACGGAGCCGTAGTACGCGTGAAGACCGGTTATTTTAAGCATCGAGATTCCTCCCTAAGTAGGCGACGATGACGTCCTCGTTGCTCTGGATTTCCGCGGGGTTTCCGGCGGCTATGACCTTGCCGAAGTTGATGACGACTATATCTTTACAGATATTCATTATCATGTCCATGGAGTGCTCTATCAGGAGTATGCCGATGTTCTTCTCTTTCGCGGCGAAGTCCAAAAGAGCCATGGCGTTTTCTATTTCCCTATTGTTCAGCCCCGCCGCCGGTTCGTCGACCAGCATGACGCGCGGATTAGACAGAAGCGAGCGCACAATCTCTAAGAGCTTTCTTTGGCCGTAGGGGAGGGAGGAGATGTCGTCCTCCCACGCGAAGCTGAAGCCCGCTATCGCTAAAAGCCGCTCCAAATAGGCCTCGAAGCCCGTGACCTTCTTGCCGAAATACGAGGCCGCGTAGCCGTAGCCGCTCCCGAGGTCAGCGCCAAGCAGGAGGTTGTCTCTGATGTTGGAGCGCTGCAAGAAGCGCGGGGTCTGGAACGTCCGCCCTATTCCCATTCTTGCCCGGTCGTGAGAGGGAACCTTGCCGATGTCACGCTCGTCAAAGTAAATTGTGCCGCTGTCGGGCGTATAGATGCCGCTGATGAGGTTCATCAGGGTGGATTTTCCGGCCCCGTTCGGGCCGATAAGGCCGTGAACCCTTCCGGGGAACACGGAAAACGTCGTGCTGTCAGCCGCTACGACGCCGCCGAATCGCTTGGATACGCCGTCAAGCCGCAGGATAGGTTTGCATAGCGCGTCCATTATACCTCGCCTCCGGTTTCGTCTTCATCGGTCAATAACGTCTCTTTTTGCCCCTTTTTCCGCCTGAAAAATTTTTTTAGTATCATGTTGCCAAGACCTGCCAAGCCCATAGGCATAAAGATCATCAGGAAGATAATGCCGACGCCGTAGGTTAGTTTCAGGTAGCGTTGAATCGGGCGCAGCCATTCCGGCAGCATTGTCACAAGGAGGGCGCCGACAAAGACGCCCACAGTGTTGTTGACGCCGCCGAGCATCGCCATTATGACGTAAGTCGTCGCCATATCGAACGTGAAAATATCCGAGCTGATGAACTGGTTGTGCATGGCGTAAAGCCCTCCGGCCAAGCCGCTGAGCGCGCCGGCCACCGTGAAGGCAATGACTTTGGTCTTGTAGATATTGACGCCTAAGGTCTGCGCCGCTATCTCGTTGTCGCGAACCGAGGCTAAAGAACGCCCCAAGCGAGTCCTACGGATACGTTCGACTAAAAACCCGGCGAGGAGAACAAAAATCAACAGAACATAGAACCAGTCATGATAATCTCGGGGCGACATTCCAAAAAAGCGAATAACCGGAATGCCCGAAACTCCGTCCGGCCCCCCGCAAAGCGGCCTGTAATTCAGGTAAACCGACCAAGTCACCTGGACGAGCCCTATGGTCGCAAATGTGAAATAAGTTCCGCTAAGGCGGAACAGGATAGAGCCGCAGATATAGGCGAAAACCGCCGAGAACAGCACCGCGCCGACAAGGACGGGAACGGGTTCCCAGGCTACGCCGAGCCTACCGTTCGTAAGGTTGGCCACAAAATACGCCCCCGTTCCCATGAAAGAAACCGCCGCGAAAGAAAGCTGTCCGCCCATGCCGAGCATGACGGAAAGACCCAAGGCCGCGATGAAGTTTATAAGGGAGATGTTCAGAATCATCATGCTGTAAGCGTTGGTAAACTTGGGCGTGTAAACGGCAAAAGCGATAAACGCCGCCGTGATGGCGACGATCTTGAATATGGATATAGCGCTGATAGATGTGTCTTTCAGGTCAACGATAATTTTCTGATTGGAATTGTTTTTTTCACTCATCGCGCTTCACCTCAAGCCTTGTCCGCTATAAGTTCGCCGAAAATTCCCTGCGGACGGAACAACAACACGACTATCAGCACGAGAAAGACGACGGCGTCTTTGTAGGTCGTAGTAAAGGCCGAGCTGTACGACTCCACGAGGCCTATGATCAGGCTTCCGAGAATGGCTCCCTTGACGGAGCCAAACCCGCCCGTCACCACACCCGCGAAGGCGCGAAGTTGCAGTGACCCCAGCGTGACGTTGACCAAGAAGACCGGGGCGATCATAAACCCGCCGACGCTTGCTAAGGTTACGACGATGATGTAAGTGGCGGCCGTGGTGAGGATGGTCGGTATGCCCAAAAGCTCCGCGGCGTACTTATCCTGGGCCGCGGCCTGCATTATCCTGCCGGCGTAAAGTTTCTCGAAGAGCATGAACACGAGAAAGATTAAAATAGCTCCAATAACGATGGTCAGAAGATACTGATACTGAACGATACGCATATTCCCAACCCTTAAAACGCCTTTAACCAAAGGCGCGGCTACAAGCGGCAAACTCCCCCATGTTATTGTGGCTATCTCTCTGATGGCCATAGCGGCTCCCATCGTCGATATGACGGTAGCTGTGGGATAGGAGTTGTTGCGCAGAGGCCAGTAAACCAAGAACATAAAAATAACGCCCACAAGCGCGAAACACAGCATAGCGGCGGGGATCATGAGCGGCAAGGGCAGCTTTACCTGATATGTCAATCCCCACGTAATAAAGGCGCCCAGCATAAGCAGTTCGCCCTGCGCGAAGTTCATGACGCCGATGGCTCTGATCAGAAGGATAAGCCCCATCGCCATGAGCGCGTAAATCATACCCATAGCGACGCCGTTTATCGTCAGTTGCATGAAGATAATGGGTTGCGTTAAAATAGTCAGTCCTTGCAGCATATTACCAACCCCCTAAATACGGGCGGCCTATTGCCGCCCCTACTAATATGGTAGGGGCGGCAATAGGCCGCCCTGTCTTATGAATGTTGATACAACGCGGTTTACGGCTCGCGGGTGTAGACGACGTCTTTGAGCACCGCGCGTGAGTTTTCGTTGACGGTCAGGAACTGACTGGTGCTGAAGCAGTGGTTGTCGGCGTAGCTATAGGTGGACATAGCGCCCGGGAACGCTTTGATCTTTTGGAGGGCGTTGTTGATGGCCTCTTTGTCGGTGGTCGTGTTGGCTATCTTGCAAGCCTCGGCGAAGAGTATCAGTGAGTCGTAAGCGGTGACGGCGGGCATATCGGAGTCGGGCTTGCCCTTGTATTCCTCGCGGTAAGACTCGGCAAAGGCCTTTCCCGCAGGCGTGGTCACGTCGGGGGTCCAGTCGGCGACGCCCATCCAGCCGTCAGCGGCTTCTTTCGCCGTCTCGCGGGCGACGACCGAGGCGAACGACGACGAGCCGAGCAGCGGAAGGTCTATTCCGGCGGCTGTGGCCTGCATCGAAATGATGGCGGCGGGCATCTGGTGATCGATGCCGATAAGCCCGTCCACGTCGGAGTTCATTATCTGGGTAAGGATGGGCGAAAACTGCTTTTCATCGGGGTTATGAGCGTAGAGATTCTGTTCCTTGACCTCGACGCCGAGGTTTTTCAGCGCGGCGACGGTCTGAGTCATCAAACCCGTTCCGAAAGACTCCTGAATGTAGAGAATGGCGGGGTTCTTCATGCCGATAATCTGAGTCGCGGCCTTGGCCATGAGCAGACCGGACTGGTCGTCGGTCATACGCACCTGCCATACGTAGGGGTTCTTCTCCTTTGGAATGTTAGCGGAGGAACCGCCGGCGAACATCGTTATCTTGTTCTGCAACACGATGGGGGAGGCGGCGATGCAGTAGGCGGAGTAGGTAGAGCCGAAGAAAGCCACAACATCCGGGTAGTTCATAACCTTGGTCATCGCGTTGACGGACGCCTGGAGGTTGTCAACCTCGTCCTCGAAGACGATCTTGAGCTCCTTGCCCAAGATGCCGCCGCGCTCGTTGATGTGCTTCTGCGCTAAGAGAATCCCGTTCTTGACGAAGTCGCCCACCATGATGTTCGTGCCGCTCAGGGGAGCCACCGCGCCGAACGTGACAGTCCCGTCAAACGCGAAGCTGCACAGAGGCAAAGCCAAAACAGCAACCAATACAGCCAAACACAACCTGATTCTCGTACCCTTCATTACTATTCCCTCCTTTATATTATAGGACGGCTCGCCCGTCCTGAAATTCGCTACAATGTAACGATAGCCTTTATCACTTTTTCGGGGTGGGCGTCGATGAAATCGAACGCGCTTTTCAGCTCCGCCGCCGGGTCGTTTTTCGTTATCGGAAATCGCTGCGTAATCAGACCGTCGGCCTTGACGGCTCCGCTATCAATAAAGCGAATGGCGTCCGCGAAGTCCTCCCTCACGTACATCATGTGTCCCACAATGGAAATTTCCTGCCGCTGAATTACGGGTACTTCGAGCGAAAACGGTTCCTTGAAGTTCCCTGTGACGACTACGACGGAACTGCGCCGCGCCGCGGTCAAAATCGAAGAGAGCGAGGCAGGGACGCCTGCGGCGTCTATGATTATGTCCGCTTTGCGCGAGCCGAAAGCG
Organism: Synergistales bacterium; assembly: GCA_025997935.1. Taxonomy (GTDB): domain Bacteria; phylum Synergistota; class Synergistia; order Synergistales; family Aminobacteriaceae; genus BNVG01. The sequence continues at coordinate 14,518 of BNVG01000032.1, forward strand.
TCTTGTATCGCGTCGGACAAAGAAACTTTAGTCGTGTCGGCGCAGTATTCAATTCCGCACTGTTTGGCAAACTCCAGCTTAGGCGCGCTGACATCCGCTATCAGAACCTTTCCGGCCCCGAGAGCCTGGGCGGCCTGGGCTACGCAGTTTCCTATAGTTCCCGCCCCTACGACGGCGATATTGGCGCCCTTATACTCGCCTCCGCGCTTGACTGCCCCGACGCCGACAGCTAAAGGCTCGACCAGCGCGATAAGCTCATCTTTCATATCAGTTGGACAATGATGCAGATAGGAGGCGTCGACCGCTACATATTCGCGGCAAAAGCCGTCCTTGTGTACGCCCATGACCTTCAAGCTCTCGCAGACGTTAAAGCGTCCCGTCCGGCAGGGGTAACACTCTCCGCAAAAAATCTGCGGCTCGACCGTCACCTTGTCGCCTACGGCAAAGTCCGTCACTCCCGCGCCTGTCTCGGCTACAACCGCCGAAACCTCATGCCCTATGACAACGGGGTAAGTCATATATTTATGCCTGCCGTGGAACATCTGAATGTCCGACCCGCAAATCCCGATAGAGTGAACCCTCAAGACCACCTGTCCTTGCGCGGCTCGGGGCTTTTCCACGTCGGCGCTTTCAAATGTATAAGGCGCCGTCAATTTTATCTGAAGCATACCTATTACCTCTTCGCCGTTTATTCCAAGACGGGAAGCAGGAAAATTTTGCCTCCCTCTTTAGACTCGAACTTTTTGAAAGCGCGCTCCCACTCCAAAATAGACAGCTTGTCGCTCACCAAGGGCTTCACGTTGACCTTGCCGGCGCCGAGAAGCTCAAGAGCTTTTCTCCAACTGGCGTTGCGCGAACCCAGAGAGCCCGAGAAATGCAACTCTTTATAGCACACCTTCTCGATGTCAAACTCTATCTTTTTGCCGGGAAGTCCTATCTGCGTGAACCACCCCCGCTTTTTTATGGCGTTCAGCCCGGCGTCGGTTCCGAAAGGAGAGCCTGAGCACTCTAAAACGACATCCGCTCCGTAGCCGCGGGTGAGGCCGTTCAAAAATTCTGTAAGGTTTTCTTTTTGCACGTTAATGGTGTGGTCTGCGCCCAATTTTTTGGCCATCTCCAAGCGGTCCTTGTCCACGTCCGTCCCTGAGACGACCACTGTCGCGCCGTGAGCCTTGGCTATCTGGGCGGCCATGAGGCCTACGGACCCAGGCCCCGATACGAGAACGACATCGCTTGCCACGATGCGCGTCAGGTCGTATATGGCGTGTACAACGCAGGCCAAAGGCTCGGTCATCGCCGCCGATGTGAAGTCAACGCCCTCCGGGATAGCGTGTACTCGCGCCTCCGGGACGACCGTGTACCGCGTAAAGACGCCGTTGAACCAGTAGCCCAACGTGCGGCGCTCCACGCAGAGGTTGTAGAACCCCTCCCGGCAAAAATCACAGACCCCGCAGTAATGGAACGCCGTTTCCGACACCACGCGGTCGCCGGGCTTGAATCGTTTGCTGCCCTCTCCGTTCTCTACAACGACGCCTGAAAACTCGTGTCCCGTTACGACGGGAGGATTGAGCGGAATGGCTATGTCGCTGTGGTAGATATGGATGTCCGACCCGCATATACCCGCCTCTTTGACCTCGATCTTGACCTGTCCCGGCCCTGGGGTTGGCTCGGGGATATCGCGTATTTCCATGTTTCCGGGGCCTGTCGCGTATTTCATAAGAGCTTTCATTGTTTTCGCTCCTTATAATAAGAAATAAAGAAATCAACGAACAATTTTAGAATTTACGTGAGGCCGAAACCTCTCTAATGATGTGAAGATATGAAGATACTATCATTCGCGTTATGGAGTGTCAAGGAGTATGGTGACATATACGCAACCAAGACTCAATCGCTACTCAATTACCATTTAATTACCATTTAATTACGCTAAAGGGCGGCTAAAAATAAAAAGTCTGTTATGTTGAACTTTTTAGCGTTTCGTGCATAATAACATATGAAAAAATTATTTTTCAAATTTTATTTTTCAAATTTTATTTTTAAGGGGAGGTTTTTGAATGTTCAAAAAGCGTAGCGTGTTTTTGTTTGTTCTGTGCGTCG
>BNVG01000033.1 GCA_025997935.1 Synergistales bacterium
ATTTAGCATCTGTCCTCTGATTCTGTAAGAAGCGTAAGTGGTGAAGCGAAGTCCGCGCGCAGGGTCAAAACGGTCTACCGCGCCGATAAGGGCCAGCATACCCTCCTGAATCAAATCCTGCTTCAAAGACTGATGAACCCTCAATTTTCCCGCAAACCAAAAAACAAGCGGCCTGTAAGCCACTATCAACTCAGCCCTCGCGTCTATGTCGCCGAGCTTGCAGTTTGCCCAGAGGCTGTCTTCTAATTCGGCGTTCACCAAGTCGCTCCCCATGCCCTCACCATACCGGCAACGTCGCGCCAGAAGGGAAATCGTCCCTCAGATGGAAGTGGTCGTTCACAAAATCTAAGGAGACTTTATCGTTTTTTATCCTGACGCCTGACATACAACAGTTGCCTAATCTGATGTTCCATACGGTGTGAGGGTCAAACCCAAGCAACAGCGCGTAAATAACCCTGATTGCCCCTCCGTGAGATATTACAGCGACGCTGTTGTGTTCTGAATTAAGGACAATATCAAGGCCGTTTGTCACCCTCTCCGCGAGATCTCCCCATGTCTCGGCGTCGTTTGGCATGTTGAAAAACGGGTCTTCAAACCATTTGCTCAGGGTGTCGGCGCACCGCTCCTTTAGTCCCGGGATATGTTCCCCTTCCCATTTTCCAAAATGAGCCTCGGTAAATTCGTCGATAATTATAGGCGTTTTGTTCGTTTGATATGAGGCGATTATCTCCGCCGTCCGCCGCGCGCGAGCGAGCGGGCTGGTGTAAACGGCGTCAAGATGACACGACGCGAGTCTCTTAGCGGTCTTTTCGGCCTGCATCACCCCCATCTCGTCAAGGGGCACGTCGCTCCTTCCTTGAAAGCGCTGCGCGTCGTTCCACGCGGTTTGCCCGTGCCGTACTAAAATTATTTTTTTATCAATTATTTTTTTATCTTTGAAAATTTCGCGCTGAAAAGGAGACGAGGACAAAGTTAAACACACCCCTTTCTGTTTTGGGTTCACCCGGCTAAAAATTATTTATGTTACTATTACAGAGAAATTAAAAATTAGATTTTTATTTTCTGATTTTCTTTTTAATATTTTTTTATTTTTTCTTTCAGTTTGGAATTATAGCATGAAGACGTTGCAGTCGGGCGAGTATGTTGCTAAACTCTCAGGTGAGGTGGTACGCGATGAGGAAAGTTTTGGAGGCTTGGCTTAGAGGGGATATGCCGTCAGCGTTGGGCGGAAGAACAAGGGATGGCCTGTCCGCGTCTCTTGAGCTTCCTGTCGCGCCATACATTCCTGTCGCGCCCGCTCTTTCCGTAGCGCCCATCCCTCCCGTTACGACTGTCTTTCCCGTAGCGCCTGTCGTGCATATCGAACCTGTCCGGGAGCCCGAAATAATCCCCGAGTCCGAGCCTATCATCGAGCCTGAGCCTGAAATAATTCCCGCGTCTGAGCCCGAGACGATTTTTGAACCTGAACCGGAACCTGAGCCGGAGCTGGAACCGGAACCTGAGATAGAACTGACCCCGGAGTTTGAACCGGAGCCAATGCCGGAGCCCGAAATAATCCCTGAGTCGGAGCCTACCCCTGAGCCTACCCCTGAGCCTGAACCTGAGTCTGAAAAAACTCCTGAGCCTGAGCCGGAAACAATACCCGAGCCCGAGACGATTCTTGAACCTGAGCCTGACACAGAATACAAATCAACTCAGAGCGAAGAGGAGATTGAACTTGCGCGCTTTGCGGAAAAGCTGAGGAGTGTCGAGAAAACGCGGCTTGCCGCCTCGCAAAACAGAACTCATGGCATACGCGAAAGGCATAAGCGCCTTGTCGTTCTGGTGGGCATAGTCCTGTTTATCGCGGTGTCGTCGTTCGTTCTCTATAAGCAGCTGAGCGCCGCCGGTTCAGCCGACCCGGTAAGTCTGATAGAAAAACCGCAAGAATTTTCTGAGGGTTTTGCGGAGCCGATTATCTCGGTTGATTTGGCTGACTCCGCTGATCTTGAAGAAGACTCCACGCATATCTTGTCCGTTGACTTGCCAGTTGATCCGTCCGTTGACCTGTCCGCCGATTTATCGGCCGATCTGTCCGTTGACCTGTCCGCTGGTTTATCGACTGACTTATCCGCGCGTTACGAGCCCGTACCGCCCGTAACGCCCGCGTCTATCGACAAACCGGCGGTTGTCTTGTCGAGTTCACCCGACGTATCTCCGGCTCCGCAAACTAAAATCAAAACCACTAAAGAAGTCAAAGCCAAGCCCAAGGTTGAATCCAAAGCAAAGTCTAAACCTCAATCTAAACCTAAGGCCAAGCCAAAGACTAAGACACCCGCGAAGAGCTCCAAATCTTCGTCTCGCACAAAGACGGAGTCCGCGCTTCTTCCTCCGGCAAAGACAACGGTCGCGGAGATGCCCGTTCAGACACCCGCGCCTGTCGCGCCTGCTACTGCAAGCGAGCCTGTGCTTACCGTGATGAGGTCGGAGCTTTACAAGGTCGGAGCCGCCCGATTTCAAAACGGGGAGATTCTCTTGGCTTTTCGGGCGTTTATGGCCTGCCTCCATTCAGAGGAAAGGGACGCGTTGCCCAGCGTGACGCGTTTAGATGACGTTTTAGACGCCCTTGACGTAAACGCCATTGTGAGAAGCGCCGCTCGCGGCGGCGGCAACGCGAGCAACGACAACGATGATGCGCCCATCCTCGAAATTTATCTCTCGCAATCGATACACCTGAATCCAGGCGACAAAAATCTTTACCTGAGCCTACTCCTGACGGGTTCACAGGCAGGGCTTGACGGGCGCGCCATGCGTACGCTCCTGTCCGATATTCACTATCACGCAAAAAGTCGCTACACGCCGGTTTTGTCGGAAGACAACGCGGAATCTATACAGGAACAAAATTTGTTATAACTAAAATGGAGGTTTTGAAAATGGCAGGACAGTTTGACGAAGCTCGCGCCAAGGCGAGCAAGGTTTTGGGGGAATCGGTAGTAAAGGAGCTCGCGGGCAAAGGGTATGAGGCTGAATACGTAGCGTCAAAAGAAGAAGCTCTCGCGGCGGTTCTGAAGCTAATCCCGTCAGGCGCGTCGGTTGGCGTGCCGGGGACTGTGACGATACGAGAGATAGGCGCTATGGAGAAACTCGCGGAGCGCGGATGTAAAATATATCAGCATTGGAATCCATCCTTGACGCCTGCGGAGAGAGGGCAGGTTTTGGCCGACGAGAACGCCGCCGACTACTTCCTGACAAGCTCAAACGCCATTACGCGAGACGGAAAACTCGTCAACATCGACGGCAACGGCAACCGGGTCAGCGGTATGGCCTGGGGCCGAAGTCCGATAATCTACGTCATAGGCATCAACAAAGTCACGGCCAACTTAGACGAGGCCATATCGCGCGCGAGGGGAGCGGCAATACCTAACGTGTTGCGCCTCAACGGAAGCACGCCCTGCTCTCAGGCAGGTCACTGCGTCGATTGCAATTCCCCGGCTCGTATATGCAACGCGCTGTTAATTATGGAAAGAGCCGCGGGCGGACGCAAGAGCCACGTCATTATCGTCGGCGAGAATTTGGGATTTTAGATTCCCAAGGAGAGAAAGTGTCAAACAGAGATAAGATCGCATTGATTTTCGCGGGAGGGCAGATAATTCTTAAATGTCTGTCCGAGGAGCAAGATACAGCGCCTCTTGAAAACGAGGAAATTCTGGCCATCTTGCCTGGAAAAACCAGAGAAGCGGTGTTTGTTGTCGATTGGAGTCGGCAGCCTATTTCGCATTACACGCTTCGTATGTGCGGAGATCTGATTCAATTAGCCGGAAGGCAAATTGAGGAGGGAGCCGCCGGGGTTGTTATGACCTGCGGGACTCAGTGTTTGGCGGAGCTGGCCTACTTTGCCGACCTTATTTGGAGCTATCCGCAGCCCCTCATACTTACTTCTTCAATAAACTACGCAAACTCGCACGGCTCCGAAACCGCTCTGCATATAAAGCAGGCGGTCAAAGCCGCCTCTTCGCAGGGGTGTTGGGGACAGGGCGCTCTTGTATGCACACAGGACGCGCTTTATGCCGCAAGAGAAGTGTCTCTCGTCTCAAACTATACCCGCGCCGGGTGCGTAGCCCTCTCTTATGGCCCTGTGGCGGAGTTTTTTGAGCCGAGCGGTTGTTTGATATTTCGCCGCTCCCCTCACAGGGGAAAAACATTGGATATAAAAACCATACCGGCCCGCCACGTCGAGATCTTAGACGCGTCTCTGGGCGGCGGCGATATCGTGTTCAGCGCGCTTGTGGAAAACCGCGCCGAGGACTTGGACGGACTCGTCATATCCGCGTTTGGGGGAGGGGATATTCCGCCGTCGTGGGTTCCGCTTTTGCGAAAGATAATGCGCGCCAATACGCCTATTGTATTAGCGTCATGTTGCGCTATGGGACGCGTTCAGGCGGGATCTGAATTTGAGGGTAGCGCCAGACATATTTTGGAGATGGGCCTGATCAGCGCCGGCACTCTGACGCCCCATCAAGCCCGCATAAAACTTGCCGTCGGGATTGGCGCTGAGATGACAGGACAGGCGTTGCGTGAGTATATGCTTGATGAATAAACACGAGGATAAGGTGATGAAACCGTGCCGATAGTAGCCGTCGTTGGAAGACCTAACGTCGGGAAGTCGTCCCTCTTCAACAGAATGGTCGGGCGGCGCGAGGCGATAGTCGACGATAGGCCGGGAGTGACCAGAGACAGGCTTTACGGCGAGGTTGCGTGGAGAGAGCGTGAGTTCTACGCCATCGATACTGGGGGCATTTTGGGGGAGGAGACCTCTTTCAGCGCGGGCATAGAAGAGCACGTAAGGCAGGCTATCTCTGAATGCGATTTGGCCGTCATGGTCATAGACGGCATAATGGGGGTGACGCCGCCGGACGAGGCTGTGGCTGACCTTTTGCGCCGTTCTCGTCGCCCCGTGGTCGTCGTGGTAAATAAAATAGACGACCCTAAGCACGAGGCGCGCGTAGCCGACGCTTACTCCTTGGGGTTTGAGGATGTAATAGGCCTAAGCGCCCTGCACAAGCGCAACATAGACGAGCTTTTGGATAAAATCGTGTCGATTTTGCCCGATATTCCAGACGAGCGTAGCGAGGACGAAATCAGAGTTTCCATCGTGGGGCGTCCCAACGTCGGAAAATCCAGCCTCCTGAACAGGCTTGCCAAAGAAGAACGCTCGCTCGTCAGTCCCATAGCGGGGACGACGCGCGACCCGGTTGACACGTCCGTCACGCTCGATGGGCGCTCATTCAAGCTCGTCGATACCGCCGGCTTGCGTAAAAGGGCGCGCATGGACTCCGACGTGGAATACTACTCGTTTGTGAGGACTTTAACCGCGGTAGACCGTTCGGACGTGGCGTTGTTGCTCATGGACGCGGACGACCCCTGTACCGATTCGGATAAAAAGATAGCCGCTCACGTCGTGAAAAAAGGGCGCGGACTTGTGCTTGTTCTTAATAAGTGGGACTTGGTATCCACAAAGGGAAATCCGGGCGACAAGATGACGGCCAAGATACGAGATGAAATGCCGTTTTTGCCCTGGGCGCCTATTTTATTTTCGTCGGCGTTGAACGGACGCGGCGTTCAGAAAATAGCATCCTGTGTTATATCCGTGTTCGAGAACCGCCGCCACCGCATACCGACAAACGCTCTGAATCGCCTAATGCGCGATATTTTGGCGTTCGATCGCTTGCCGTCCAACAAACGCGGAAAGGCCCTGAAAGTTTACTATTGCCTCCAGTCCGATATAGAGCCTCCTACGTTCGTGTTTTTTGTCAACGACCCCGACATAGTAGACAGTTCTTTCGAGAACCATATCTTGAAAGAATTGAGGACGCTCGGCGCGGCGACGGACAGCGACTTCGCCGGGAGTCCCATACGCATATATTGGCGCGGTAAAAATGAAAAGGACGAGTGAGTAAATGGATATAGCAAAACGGGCTAAAGAACTATCCGCCGATATAGTGTCCTTGAGGCGCGAGCTTCACGCTTGCCCGGAGGTTGACCACGAACTACCCTTGACTGAAAGCGTGGTCGTTCGGGAGCTTGCCAAACTTGGGCTTGACGACATAAAGTCGAATCAGGGAAAGAAACACGGGGTTTTCGCCACTTTGAAAGGGAGCCGGGCGGGGAATGTTTTGGCTATAAGAGCCGACATGGACGCCCTTCCCGTAAAAGAAGAGACCGGTCTGCCGTTCGCCTCGCAAAACGGCTTTATGCACGCCTGTGGACACGACGCCCACGTCGCTATGCTTCTCTCGGTCGCGCGTATTTTGTCCGAACAGCGCGAGGATTTGCCCGGAACGGTGCGCTTTATCTTTCAGCCGGCCGAGGAGACGGTATACGGAGCGGTTTCGCTGATAGAGAGCGGCGCTCTCGACCATCCCAAAGTCGACGAAATAATCGCCCTTCACACCGGAAATATCTGGCGCGGCGTAGCGCCCGGCAGAGTCGGTTATCGAGCCGGGGCCATGATGGCCGCGACGAATGTCTTCAAGATAACGTTGCGCGGTAAGGGCGGACACGGAGCTATGCCGCACCTGACCGTCGACCCCATTGTGATGGCCGCGGAGGTTATATCACAGCTCCAGACCCTCGTAAGCCGCGAGATAAACCCCTTTGACCCAGCGGTTCTGACCATCGGGAAAATTGAGGGCGGGACGGTGAACAACGTCATCGCCGAAAGCTGTGAAATGAGAGGGATGTTCAGGACGTTCGACATAAAGGTCGCGGCTTTCCTTGAGGAGCGCGTCATAGCTACGGCCAAAGGGGTAGCTGAGGCTATGAGAGGAAGCGCCGACGTTGAATTTGTCTCATCGCTTCCCCCCGTCATAAACGACAAGGCCATAACTCTTAAAATGCGCGATATAGTGAACGACGTCTTGGGCGAGGGTTACGCGCAGGAGCTGGAGTTTCCTTCTTCGGGAGCCGAGGACTTCGCTATATATCTTCAAAAAATACCGGGCGCGTTTTTCTTTCACAGCGCGGCCTTGGGCGGGGAGCGCGACTATCCGCACCATAACCCTAAGTTCGATATAGACGAGTCCGTCCTCTGGACGGGCGCGGCGTCCCTTGCGGCTTACGCCTTGCAAAGATAATTTCAAGTTTTGTCAAAGAGATTTGTGATTTACAAAAAACAGTCTTAGCGGTAGTATAAAATTTGCTTGCAATAACCAGACAGGAGGGAAAAATATGTTCGTGTTTGTGGTTTCTTTCTTTACGTACTTGCTCTTCTCCTGGTCGGGTAGCATGAGTATACAGGAGGTGACGATCGCGTTTGCTTTGGCGGTCGTCATTTCTTTCGTAAGCTCGGGCTCGCCCGGCTCCGGCGGTTTTTGGAATACGAAGGGGCTCAGCTTACGGAGGTGGTGGGATTTTCTTTATTACATATTTGGGCCTTTCGCGATGGGGTTAGCTCAGGCCAACTGGGATGTGGCGAAGCGCGTTATAAGCGGACGAATCAACCCCGGCATAGTCAAGTTCGACCCGCACCTCAAGACGAGCCACGGGCGCATGATGCTCGCTAACTCCATCACGCTGACGCCAGGTACGCTCACGGTAGACGTCGATGACAACGGTGTTTTTTACATTCACGCCCTTAACCTCACATCTCTCACCCCCACTGAGGAGGATATATGCGGAGTGTTCGGGCAATGGACGAGGAGGATTACGGAATGAACCTCAGTCAATGTTTTTTTATGGGCGCGGCGTTCATAATGGGCGTTTTGATGGTGGCTCTTATTCCGCGCCTTATCAGCGGACCCACGACGGCTGACCGCTTAGTCGCCCAGGACGTCATCAATACCCTTGTGTCTGGAATAATGTTGCTCTTGGGCGCGGCATACGACTCGGTCGTTATGGTTGACGTGGCTATTGTCTATATGGCGCTCTCTTTCGTAAGCGGGCTCTACTTCGCGCGTAACTTGGAAGGGGGAATGTAAGGGTGATCTTAGGTATTTTTGTAGGGCTTCTCCTCCTTGTCAGTCTGTTTTTCAATACGCTCGGCGTTGTGTCGCTCTATCGCTTCCCTGACGTCTTTACGCGTATGCACGGGGCGACCAAGTGTCCGACGTTCGGTACCCTTTTCGCTGTTTTCGCGCTCCTGTTCTATTCGTTTGTTCGCTTCATGTCAAGCGGGGAAAGCCGTTTTTTGGTGCTGTTTATACACGTATTTATAGGCGGCGTCGTCCTTCTCATATCCAACCCGACGGGCGCTCACGCGCTGGCGCGCGCGGCTTACCGCTCCGGCGCTTTGCCTGAGCCCGCCGCTGTCGACGCGTTAGAGAAGACTCAGAAAAGCAAAGGAGGGGTCACGGCATGAATCCCGGTCTGCATACTCCTATATTGATTTTATTGTTGGCCTCGGGCTTCTTAGCTCTCTGGTTCCGCAACATTCTTCATTCCATACTTGCCCTTGGCGTATTCAGCCTTGTGCTGGCCCTTGAGTTTTACGTATTGAGAGCGCCTGACGTGGCCATAGCCGAGGCGAGTATCGGCGCGGGGCTGTCCACCAGCATTTTTATCATCACGCTCCGCGCTTGTAAGGATCGTCCTAAGGGAGGCGGCTCCAAATGAAAAAAGTCATATTTACGGCCGCGGCGGTAATCTTGGCCGGTTTGCTCTGCGGCATGTTTGAGGCTATACACCCGTTTGGCATACCTCACAACACCGCTATGGACGACTACTTCTTAGTTCACGCCCTTTCCGACCGATCCGCCCAGAACGTCGTCACCTCCATGGTCTTTGACTGGCGCGGGTTCGACACTCTGGGAGAGGCCGGAGTTCTCTTTACGGCGCTGTGCTCTATTGGGGCGCTTTTCAGAGACGGCAGCAAAAAAGACTGAGGCGGTGGAGATATGAAACCATTATCAGTTGTCGTAACATCGGTTTGTGATATTTTCGCGTGGTTTATGATCGTATTCGGCGTGTACGTCATAAACAACGGGCACAGCACCCCCGGAGGTGGATTTCAGGGCGGAGCCATAGTGGCGACATTCCTGAGTTTTATGCTTGTCGCCTACGGCGGTAGCCATTTCAAGCGCTGGGTGAGAGAGGGCGTCTACGGGCTTCTTGAGTTTGTGGGCTTAGTCGCGTTCTTTATATTCGGGTGCCTCGGCTTTCCAAATTCGTTCTTTTTCAACTCGTTGGCCATAGCTTACGGCGCTACGCCAATATCCGAGTGGATCCCTTATTGCGGGACTATTTCCCTGATGAACGTAGCGGTTGGTTTTGAGGTTGTAGGGGCTTTATCTATTGTCGTCATCACCATGTACGAGAGCATTCACATGGTGTCTACAGGAGAAGGAATGGGAGGTGAGCGGGGCCATGACCGATTTGATCGTTGAGACTACTTTGGATACGCTCGGCAACTTCGCTTACGTTGCCGTAGCTCTTTTGATTCTTATGGCTCTTTACACGATGCTCACTCAAAAAAATTTGATCAAAATCTGCGTTGCCATAGCCGTTTTAGGCTCGTCCGTGAATATGTTCCTCGTGCTTCTCGGCTATAGGGACGGGGGAGAGATACCTATATACTTCTTGAAGGGCGAGAACGCGTCTATGGTTCTTCCGACGCCTCAGTGTCTCACCTTGACAGCCATAGTCATAGCGCTGGCCACCACGGCTCTTATGCTTTCCTTCGTTATCTTGCTGCATAAGCACTACGGTACGCTCGACATCGACGAGATAAGGAGGCTTAGGGGATGAGCATTCAAGACCACCTTCCGGCGCTCATTGTCATGCTTCCTCTTTTGGGAGCCTTCCTTACTCCTGCCGTCGCGTCTTTAGGCAAAAAAATAAGAAACATTTTCTTTGTCCTGTTTTCATTTTTGATTCTTTTGGTTGCGCTTTCTATCGGCTGCGCCGTTTTTTGGGGAAGCCCGATGGTGTATGTCATGGGCGGAGACAGCTTTGCCATTGCGCTTCCCTCCGGCATGAGCTACCCGGTGCGTATTCTTTTTGAGATAGACGCCTTTGGCGCGCTCCTCGCTTTGTGCATAGCCATAGCGTCTTTCGCCGGCGCTCTTTTTTCGGTTGCTTATATGGACAAATTCTCCGGCTGGAAAAAATATTTGTCGCTATACTTCATGCTGACGGCTGGCGCTCTTGGCATGTGCGTTACGGGCGACCTTTTTAATTTCTTCGTCTTTGTCGAGATCTCGTCCATAGCCTCGTTCGGCCTCGTGGCCTTTTGGCGCGACAAGCCTGAGGCGATAGAGGCCAGTTTCAAATATATGCTCGTCTCTCAGATAGCGGCCATGTTGCTCCTTATCGCGATAGGAACTCTCTACGGCAAGTATAACTCCGTTACGATGGCGGCGCTTTCTTCCATGATGGCCGATGGATTTCTGGAGCGCGTGGTGTTGGCGCTCGTGCTCTGCGTCCTGGCGTTTAAGTGCGGCGCGTTCCCGATGCACGCCTGGATGCCTGACGCTTACGCCGAGGCCCCCACTGGCGTGACTTGCCTTTTGGTCACAGTGAGCCAGGCTTCGTTCTACGGGCTGATTCGTGTCTGCTATTCCATATTCCCGAAAATAGCCGCGGGCGGAGTTGTCGGTTGGATACTTATAGTATTTGGTTGCATGTCGATGTTCTTCGGCGTAATGATGGCCGTCGTTCAGCACGAAATCAAACGTCTCATGGGATACCACTCCATATCTCAGGTCGGCTATATGCTCCTTGCCTTAGGCGTGGGGCTTGTTGCCATGTCAGATCAGCAGAATATGATAGCTTATGGCTTCACAGCCATGAAGGGCGGGCTTTTCCACGCCGTCAACTACTCTATGTACAAGGCGTTGTTGTTCCTCTGCGCCGGGTCTCTCTACTACGCCACGGGCACGAGGAACCTCGACAAAATGGGCGGTCTCGCCCGCAATATGCCCTGGACGGCCGGAATGTTCGTCATAGCCGCCGCCGCCATTTCAGGGTTGCCGCCATTTAACGGCTTTGTGTCGAAATGGATGATTTACGAGTCGAGCTTCGCCATTCACCCTATTCTGCCGACTATCGCCATGATAACATCCGTGTTGACGCTGGCGTCTTTCGCCAAGGTGTTTCAGGCGGCGTTTTTAGGGCCCGCCAAGACCGGCTTTGTGGCGGTGCGCGAGGCGCCGGGCTTCATGCTTGCCGGTATGGCTGTTCTCACGGTCGCGACGCTTTTGCTGACGTTTTTCCCGGGTTGGTTCATATCCAACATATTTGAGAAGGCTGCCGGCGCGCTGGTTGACAACGCGAGCTATGTTCGCGCCGTAATGGGGGGGATATAGAGATGTTGTCTCAGATCAACTCGGGTTTCGGATACTGGAATGTCCTTGTTTGGATTGTATTCTTCGCCGGCATTTCGAGTTTTGTGGTGTGGATTCGCTCGCTCGGACGCATGGACTATAAACGCAATACCGACCAGGACGAGATTTACTGGGAAGGCAACGAGGTTCCGAGTGACGGTTCCGCCATTTCCGTCCCGGCGTCCTCCTCTTATTGGGGTTTCCGCGTCGCCATGGAACCGCTGTACAAACTTCTCGATAAGTTTCACAGCGGTTCGGGCTCCGACTACGCCGGATATTTTGTCGTAACAGTGGCTTTGGTCGGCCTTCTGGTTCTCATAGGAGGCAAATGATGAAATTCTGCGATAAATTTTTTGATAAATTCAGCGATAAATTTGGCGAAATGCTCAAGATGAACAGTATGTTGAAGATACTGCCCAAGTCTTTGTGGGTGACGACGTGCAACTCTGGCTCCTGCAACGGGTGCGACATCGAGGTAGTGGCTACGATAAGTCCGCGTTACGACATTGAGCGCTTCGGAATGAAGTTAGTAGGTACGCCGCGCCACGCTGATGTCCTCATAGTGACGGGGCCTGTCACGCGCTTTATGCGCGACAAACTCCTCAGAGTGTATAACCAGATGCCCGACCCTAAGGTAGTGGTCGTCGTCGGTAACTGCGGGGCTTCGGGAGATGTTTTCTATAAGTCTTACAACTTGGTGGGGCCTGTCGATAACGTCATTCCCGTCGATGTTTACGTACATGGTTGTCCCCCGCGCCCCGAGGCCATCATAGAGGGCGTGGCGAAGGCTGTTTTGAAGATAGAAGCTCTCGAAAAGTCTAATTCCGCGCCCGCCGAGCCAAGAGAGGAGGCCGTATGATGAGCGTTCTTGCAGAACGTCCCAAGGCTGTTTTCAAAAAGACGGCCGTAAAATATGAAGAATTGGCAGGTGGACTGAAAGAAAAATTTGGCGACGACATCCTGAAGTTCGACATCCACGAACGATTCGGCGGAAGCGAGGCCGGGAGCGGCGAAAACATTGTTCAGAGCCGCGACTTTTGGGTGAATATAAAGCTGTCGGCTTTCCGTCCTTTCATCGAGCATTTATTCAAGTACGATTTCGTGAACTTTCATGTGCTCTCCGGCGACGATATAGGGGACAAAGTGGAGCTCAATTATCATCTGTCTCTCTTTCAGCGCGCGAGGGGCGGCAGGATTGGCGTGACGGTTAGCGTCGCCCTTCCCAAGAGCGACCTGTCCATACCGTCGATTTTTGATCTGCTGCCCGGCTCGGAGTACAGCGAGCGCGAGATGCGCGAGATGCTTGGAATAGACTTCGTTGGGCTTCCCAACAAAGCGTTGATTTTCCTCCCCGAGGACTGGAACGAGGAAATCAAACCTTGGCGTCGCGACGAGACCGGCCCGAGCATCGACATCGTCCGTGAACTTGAATAGGGAGGCGAAAAAATGTCAACCACGACATATAAAGTGCCGATAGGCCCTGTACACGTCGGCCTGAAAGAGCCGGTGACGGCTTGGCTTACCTTAGAGGGCGAGCGTATCTTAGACGCCAAACTGCGCCTCGGCGCTATACACCGCGGCATAGAGTTTATGGCGAGAGAGCGCAACCCCATCCAGGTGATATACCTGTCCGAGCGTATATGCGGTATATGCTCTTTCAGCCACGTTTTGGCTTTTATAAGAGCTATCGAGGACTTGGCCGGGATAAAAGTCCCGCCGCGAGGCCAGTACATACGTAGCCTTGTCTTAGAGCTCGAGCGTATTCACTCTCATATCCTGTGGGCGGGCGTGGCCTGCTACTCCATAGGCTTCGACTCGGCGTTTCACCTCGGCATGGAGATGCGCGAAAAGGTAATGGATTTGCTGGAGCTCCTGACGGGAAACCGCGTCAACTACGGCGTGGCTACGTTCGGCGGGGTTCGCTGGGACGTTACGCCCGAGTTTGTGAAGGCCACGCGCGATATGATAAAGTTTTATCGGCGCGAGTTTACGCCGTTTCGCGAGATAGTTATGGAAGACCCCATCGCTCAGGCCCGCATGAGGAACGTCGGCGTACTCACAAAAGAAGACGCCGTCCGCTACAGTGCTGTAGGCCCCGTAGCGCGGGCGAGCGGCCTCCGTGTTGACCTCCGCAAGAGCTCTCCGTATGAGGCTTACTCTGATATTCCCGTCGAGCCAGTCGTGCCGCAGGACTACTTTGGCGCGGCGCACGGGGACGTACTCGACCGCTTCGCAGTCCGCGTGCTCGAGGTCTATCAGTCGCTCGACATTATAGAGAAAATCCTGGACGGCCTGCCCGAGGGGTCTTTTGTGGCTGAATCTAACGTCAACAAGGTTTTAGCCTCCCTCAAGAAGGCGGAGGGCGTCGGCTGGGGCATACTTGAGGCTCCGCGCGGCGACGACACGCACGTCGTCAGCCTGAAGGGCGGGGAGGACAACGTCCTGTGGTGGAAAGTCCGCGCCCCGACTTACGCGTCCGCTGTTTCCTGGCCCATAATGTTCCGGGGCAACGAGCTGGCCGACGCGCCGCTTATCATCAATAGCATCGACCCCTGCATTTCATGCATGGAGCGCATGTTGACCACAAACGTGCGTGGAGACCGCGCGATTATCACCAAGACCGAGCTTATGAAGCGTTGCCGCGAGAAGACAGCGACCCTTAGGGCAAGAGGAGGGGAGACCGAATGATTTCTATTTTTATTCTGTTTTTGAAGATTTTCGCGGGCGTGGCTTTTCTGACGCTGGTCGTGGCCTTGGCGCTTCTCTTTGACGGGATAGACCGCATAGTCAACGCGCGTATGCAGCGCCGCTACGGCCCGCCTCTGCTTCAGCCCGTCTATGACGTGTTGAAACTCATGGGCAAGGAGAATATCATCCCGCGCCGCGCGTCCAAGATATTCTTCGTGTCCGCGCCCTGGTTGGCTTTGGCCACTACGCTTATGATTTTTCTCTATATCCCCTCAGGCTCGTTCCCGGCGGTTTTGGGAACGGAGGGAGATATGATTTTGGTCGTCTACCTATTGGCCATGAGCGGGCTTTTGATGGCCGTGGGCGGCTTCGCGAGTGGCAACCCGATAGCCTCTATCGGCGCCGGGCGTGAGATAACCCTTATGATGAGCTACGAGTTTCCGCTTGCCGTCGTGGTCTGCACAATGGCCTGGGTGGCCTATCGTCTTGGTATGCCGGGCGCGCCTTTCAGCCTCGAGACCTTCGCCAACAAGTCGGTATGGCAGGTTGTAGGCAAGACCGGTACGTTTGGTCTGCTCTGTCTTTTTGTATCGCTCGTCTTAGTCATTCCAGGCGAAACGGGCAAGGGGCCTATGGATATTCCCGAGGCCAAGACGGAGATTCTCGACGGCCTCATAATTGAGTATAGCGGAACCAATCTCGCCATGTTCAAGCTCACTTTCGCCCTGCGCGCTTTCGCTATATCCGCCTTTATGACGAGCCTTTTTTTGCCCCTGTCCTTTGCGAGCATGTTCGGCATATCGGGCTTTTTGGTGGCGGTTCTTGACTTTATTTTCTTCTGGGTGAAAGTGTTTGTCGTTCAGATGGTTTTTGTCACGCTGATGCGGACGGCCTTCGGGCGTCTCAAGATATGGCAGGCGTCTACGTTTTATGTTGTGAGGGCGGCGGGGCTTTCTTTGGCCGGCATGATATTGCTCTCTATCGACGTACTTTTCAGGTAAGGGGGGAGCGCAATGTTCACACGTATTTTTCCACAGCTGTTCAAGAACCTTTTTTCGGGCGTGTTCACCAACCCCTTTCCGGCTGTCCACATGCCGCCTTCCCTGACGGAAGCGCTGGCTAACCCTGACGCGATCAATCCCCCAGTCCCCGTCGGCAAGCGCTTTCGTGGAAAACTTACATACGACCGCGCCAAGTGCATCGGCTGCAAGCTCTGCATGAAAGTCTGCCCGGCCAACGCCACGGATTACGTGCCCGAGGAAAAGAAAATAGTGATTCACAACGACAAGTGCTGCTTCTGCGCCCAATGCACCGAGATCTGCCCCGTGAAGTGCCTCACGATGTCCGATGAGTTCGCCATATCGTCTTACGAGCGTAAGGGGAACGTCACGAAGGACTCCGGAGCGGCTGTTGCTGGGGCTTAGTTTATCGGTCGCATATCAATAAGTTTCCATTATTAAAATTAAAAGCGCCTCTTTGCGGGGGCGCTTTTTTAATATAAACCCATCGTGGCGGCGAGCCAGCTCGTCAAGGGCAAGCCCGAGGAACGGGAGTTTCTGTTGCGCTGGATAAATGTCACGGAAAAATCCACCCAGGCCGCCCTTGCCCTGCTACCACTTGCGTGTGCGGGTATGAAACGGAAAGAGAAATAGCGCTGCGACGCGATACGCGACGCGTGCGACGCGATACAAAACAGCCGGACAAAGTTTCGCCCGGCTGTTTTTTTGATAATAACAAATGCGGATGTATGACTATTGGATTGAGAGTATATCCCGCTCGTTTAGTCCGGTGATATCAATAATATCGCTGACGGACATTTTGCGGGCAAGCATCTTTCGCGCGACCTCAAATGCTTTTTCTTCTCCTCCTTCTTCCAAGCCTTTTTCTCTTGCGTAACGCAGATAGTTATCCTTAACCACATCATCTATCGGCCTGAACCTCATTCTCCATACCTCCTCAACCTTTGGGTCAATGTCTTTTTCGCCTATTCGCAGTATACGATACACAAAATTCTGAAACGACCATGCTTTCTTAGCTTCTAACCCTCGCGCTTTTATCA
>BNVG01000034.1 GCA_025997935.1 Synergistales bacterium
GCGGGCGCCGGAGATAAGGTCAGCCAAAATGTCCTCGCCGCCTTCTTCGGCCAAAGTCATCAAGGCCTCCTCTATCGACGTCAGCGACGCGCGTATTTCGTTCAACTGGCGCTGCGTGACGTTTAGCCCGGCGTCCAAAGAGCCGTTGCCAAGACACATATCCGTTATTTTTTTTAGATTCCTTGGCATGGAGAGGAACTGTTTATGGCGCAAAAATTTCGTAAAAGAACGGGAACAATCGAACCCTATAAGTCAGGCGCCATTATAGCGGCTTTGACGGTTCTGGTTGTTTCGGTCTTCTTTTATATTTTTTTTCTTAGCGGTTCAGTCGCGGCGGATGACGTATCCGATATGACCGCGCCGCTCGGCGCGCCTTATGTCTCATACCTTGACATACCCGGCGTGACGCGCCTCGACATCGAGGAAGTCGAGGCTTTGCGCCTCAAAAGGAACAAGTTTGTGTTCGGCGTACTCTTGGGGACGGAGGCGTTTTATGACGAGGACAACAAAATAAGCGGTTTTACGAGCTCGTTTTGCGACTTTCTCACCGATATATTCGGCATACCGTTCGAGCCGCGTTTTTATGACTGGGATGGCCTTATGAATGCCTTCGAGTCTGGCGAGGTGGATTTTGTAGGGGAGTTGACCGCTACCCCGGCGCGCAAAGAGACATATTTAATGACGGACGCCATAGCTCAGCGCACCGTAAAAAGAGCGCGGCTTGTCGGCGCGACCGACATCTCAGACGTAGCGCTGACGCGCCCGCTTCGCTACGCGTTCCTGCACGATACGATGACGCTTGACCAGATAGTGCCCGCGCTGTTGTATGAATTTGAAAGTATTTTTGTCGGCGACTACGCGGAAGCCCACGACATGTTGAAAACCGGACGGGCTGACGCGTTTTTCGACGAGGATTCCATGGAGGCCGCCTTCGACGCCTACGACGACGTCAAAATAGAGACGTTTCTCCCGTTGGTACACAGTGACGTTTCTTTGTCGGCAAAAAACCCCGATTTGACGCCCGTTATAAATATCGTCCAAAAAGCGCTGGACGACGGCCTCGCGCGTTATACGGCGGAGCTTTACGACCTCGGAAAACAAAAATACGCGCGAAGCAAATTTCTCGCAAAATTGGACAATAATGAAAAAGAATACATAAAGGCGCACAGCGGAGCCGGGGGCGCGATCTTAGTCGGTATGGAACACGATAACTACCCTATCTCGTTTTATAACAGGCGGGACGACGAATGGCAGGGCATAGCCATTGACATACTGAAAGAAATATCGAGCCTTACGGGGTTGCGTTTCAAGCGGGCGAACGAGGGCGTTACCGAGTGGCCTGAGCTGCTGGAGATGCTCAAGGTCGGCACGTCCTCGCTTGTGACGGATCTGATTCGGACAAAAGATCGCGAAGGGAATTTTTTGTGGACTACGGCCTATTATAGCACTGACCACTTTGCGCTTTTGTCGAAGATAAAATTTCCGAACATCGAACCAAACGAGGTTATTTTCGCGCGGGTAGGGAACACGAAAGGCACGGCTTACAACGATGTGTTCGACCAGTGGTTCCCCGAGCACAGGAACAGCATCACATACGAAAACGCGACGGTCGCTATGGCCGCGATGGAGCGCAACGAGATAGATCTGTTGATGGCCTCGAAGAACTTTCTGCTACACGTTACCAATGCTATGGAGATGCCCGGCTATAAGACAAATCTCGTGTTCAACAGCGCCTTCAAGTCTACGTTTGGCTTCAACGTAAACGAAGCCACGCTTTGCGGCGTAGTAGACAAGGCCATGATGGCCATAGATATAGATAGAATCGCCGAAAGATGGGATCACGGAGCGTTTGATTATCGTGATAAAATGGCTCGCGCCCAGAGGCCGTGGCTTATAGGCACATCCGCCCTGAGCGTGGTCGTCCTTGTGTTTTCGTTGCTTTTTCTGCGGCGTCATATACGCTTCTCGCGGAAGCTGGAGATTTTGGTAAGGGAGCGCACCAAAGAGCTTGAGGCGCAAACCGAGCTCGCGATGGTGGCCTCCAAGGCCAAGGGCGAGTTTTTGTCCCGTATGAGCCACGAAATCCGCACACCGATGAACGCCATCATAGGCATGGTGGCTATAGCCAAAAAAACGGCCAAAGACGCAAAAATTATAAGGGCCTTGAGCGAGATAGACTCCGCCTCCACGCATCTTCTCGGCATACTCAACGACGTTTTGGATATATCGAAGATAGAGTCCGGCAAATTCACCCTCTTTGCGGAGCCCTTCCGTCTGCGAAGCGCCATGAAAGAAGTGGTGGATATAATGACAATTCGTTGCGCCGAAAAGGACATAGAGTTTGAGGTCAACTATGACGAGACGCCCGACTACTTCATAACCGGGGATAAACTGCGTCTCAAGCAGGTACTGATAAACCTTCTCGGAAACGCCGTGAAATTCACGGCTCAGGGCGGAAAGATAGACTTTCTCATAAGCGCCGAAAACGAATCCGAAAACTCTGTGACAATATCTTTTGACATCCGCGACAACGGGATAGGCATGACCGAGGAACAGGCCGCGAAGGTCTTCAACGCCTTCGAGCAGGCCGACTCCAACATAGCGCTCAAATTTGGCGGGACGGGGCTCGGATTGGCCATAAGCCGAAACCTGATAAACAATATGGGCGGGGATATAACCCTGAAAAGCGAGTTTGGCAAGGGGTCTACGTTCTCTTTTTCGCTCAGCTTCAACAGATGCGAAGATTACATTGACGAAGACGCTGAGGAACTGACAATCCCCGACCTCAGCGGCAAGCGCATTCTGCTGGCCGAGGACATAGAGATAAACCGCGTCATACTTATCGAGTTATTGGCCGATACTCACGTATCCATAGACGAGGCGGAGGACGGTATAGCGGCGGCGGGGCGTTTTTCGGCGTCTCCCGAGGGTTATTACGATCTTATTTTTATGGATGTGCAGATGCCTAACATGAACGGCTACGAGGCCGCGGAAGTTATTCGCAGGATGAAACGCGGCGACGCCAAAACCGTCCCGATTATCGCGATGACCGCCAACGTCTACCGTGAGGACATAGAACGCGCGTTGTCCGCCGGCATGAACGGACACCTCGGAAAACCCGTAGATGTGGCGACTATAATGAAGACCCTTACGCAGTTTCTGTTGCCTGATTGGCTGTAGGGGAAGTTTTATCCTCGAGAGAGCCTATCCATATACGAGTTTTCTAAGTTGTACAGCGAAAGCAGAACTTTATCGGCCAACCGCTTGTTCCCCGCGCTGTAATAGAGAATAGCGCCCCTCGTGTCGTAGTCCGCCCTTTCCCGGCATTTCGAGAGAATCTCGATGCCCACCAAAAGGTTGTTCTTGGGGTTAAACATATCCTTGGCGTGCTTGATGTCAGGGTATTGTTTGCGGATTTTTTTCTGATGAACGCGCCAGCGAACCTGCATAAGCCCGTAGTCCCCGCCGCGCGAAACCGCGTCGCGTCGCGCCGAAGACTCGTTTACGATCATCGACGCCACAAGAAGCGGGTTCTGTTTGAATTTGTCGGAAACCTGAATGATAAGTACGGCGTATTCCTGGGCCTGAGCGTCGCTCAGGCGTTTGTTGTACTGTTTGAGTAGCGTCGCTATGCTTTTTCTCTTGGCGTCGTTTCTTTTTTGGACGCTACAACGCTTCTCGGCCGTCTCTATCTCGCCCGCCCTGTTCCCGGCCAAAGACAACGGCGAGACGTTTTTTTTCTTGTCGGCTACCACCCGCGCTTCCGGTTTGGGCAGGGGCTTTATAATATCTCCGCTGAGCGTATCAGCCGAGAAAGATTTGGGAAATAACAGCTTAGGAGTCTCTTTCTGTCTCTGTAAAGCAAAGTCATAACGCTCCAACTCAGCGGAAGCCTCCGACGCGAAAAGCGCGAACGCCGCCGCGAGCGTCCATATAATCCTCATTGACCAACACCCCGCTTAAATCTCTTCCGTATATTTTGAGGTATATCAGCTTTTTCGTTTCTATAGCTCGCCTTACTTTCCGTCTTTGTCCGCGTCAGGTTTGCCCGATATTCTGGGCTTGATCAAGAGCGTCTCGTCCGTCACGTCGTTTCCCTTGCCATAGCGGACGACGGCCTCTTTCCAGGTTCCTTCCTCGCTTGGCGCGTAGTCTCCGACGGCCCTGCGAAGCTGAACCAGCGCTATATACATCCCCCTGACCGCGTCGAGGTAGTCGGTGCGTACCTGTTGATTTTCGGTCTGGGCGTTAATAAGGTCTATCTGCGCCCCCATGCCCTCGTTGTACATGAGCTCCGTTATGCGAAGCTCTTCGTCGGAGCGCTCCACCTGGCGTTTTTTCGCCTTCTCCAAGGATTGCGCCTTGTCCCAGTTGTTGAGCGCCACGGACAGCTCTAACTTTGTGGTGTTTTCGAGCGACATCAAATTGGCCTCCGCCGCCTGTATGAGCCTGTCGGTGTTCAGCGTTTTGTATTTTGTCTCGTGTCCGTCCGTGATGGGGATATTCAGGGTTATGGACGCGCCGAGCTCGCTTTTCTGAGGCGTGGAGGAGTTCCATGGGTCGCTCCAGGGCGTCCAGCGAATGGCGGCGGACAGAGTGGGGGACAACCCCTTGGCGGCCAATTTTTTGAGCAGTTTGCTTCGCTCCAAGGAGAGTCGGGCGGAGCGCGCGTCGGGCCGGGAGAGAATCGCTTTCTCGAACGTGGCGCTGACCGTGAATCTCGGCACGGTCAGCGGCTCGTCCACGGGAGCGACGTCCGTTCCGCCCGTGAGGGCCGCCAATGTCGCAAGGAGCGTTTTGTACTGAGACTGAGCCTCCGTGACCAAACTTTCGGCGGCCACCACCTGAGCCTCGGAGCGGATGAGGTCGAGCTTGGGGACGAGCTGTTGCCTGAACTTTTCCTCAGTCACGCGGTTGTTTTCGAGCCTCTGACGCAGAACGTCAACTTGAAGGGCGATATTTTCGCGCGCCAGAACCGCCGCCCAGTAGTTTTCTTCAGCCGTGGCGAAGAGCGTGTTCACGCTGTTGTCAAAAGCGGCGCGCTGCGCCTCGTAATAGAGAATCTGTTGTTTTTCGTCTAACGTGTACTCTCCTGAAATGTCAAAGCGATGAGAAAGCCCGAGCGACGTGTTGTAAACCATCGCGTTTCTGTTGTTGGCGTCGCCTGTCTTTTGGTTCGTGGCGTAAGAGGCGCTGCCCGACGCCGACAGGCTCGGGCGCTGATACGACACGCCCGCCATGACGCTGTAATAGGCCGCCTCGACGTTTTTTACGCCGGCCCTGAGCGAATGGTTTCCGTCCCTCACCATCTCCATATATCGCTCAAGGGTCACGCCCTGCGCGACGACGCGCTCCGCCGAGTCCGAAGGCGCGGCCCCAAAAAACGCCGCCGCGAAAGCCGCTATGAACGACGCGCCGAGAATGGGTACTCTAAAAAATTTCAATAAACTCACCCCGTTGTTAATATACATATAACATATCCATAAATGACAGTATCGTTTTTATATTAACACAAAAAAATCAAAAATGACGGGCAGTCCTTGCCGAGACAACAGCGGAAGACGTCGCGCGCAACGTCTTCCGCATAATTATTGACCATTTTTACCTGTGATGTCGCGGTCTCGCGTCCCGAGTGTGTGGGCGGGGGGCGGGACGGTGGGCCGGGCCGGGCCGTCGGTCGGGGTTCGGGCGGTGAATCCGCGGACGCCATTCGTCACGGTCATAGCGGCCATAATCATGATACCTATAATTGGGGCCTGGGCGATGAATGTCGCGGCGGTCGCGGTCGCGATGGTGATGATTCTTGAATATATTATATAAAACCGCCGCCCCTGCTATGACGACCACCGCCTTGAGCAAATCGCTACCGCCGTCGTCGCTTCTGAACTCCTCGCGCGAATCGCGGCCTGAATCATAAGAGCCGCCCTCCCTCTGAACGGCGCTCACTTCTCCCTCCGCGGCGCAGGCGATCGTCGCGCCGGGCACCGCGAAGCACAAAACAATTGCCGTCGCCGCCATGCCGAGCCATCTGCATTCAACTTTTCTCATCTTCTTTGCATCTCCCTTCGGTTAAGTCAATACGCGTATCCCAAAACCAATCTGTCGAGAATAATACGCCCCCGCCATGCGCTACACATCGTACATTCAAGCTGAGTTGGGGTTGTACATTTATTCAATTTCGCCCCCGAGCCATTTTAAGCGGCTTCTGACGTGCGCGACCCAGGGCGAGGACAATCTGGCCGTATCATATTTTTCAAGAAATTTCTCCAAAACGGCGACGGCTTCTTTTTCTTTCGGCTCCTCAAACTCGTCGAGATAGAGATTTGAAAGCTCCCAGTAAGCCTCCTCCGCTTCGGGCGTATCCGGGCATTCGTCCATGATTCGCAGATAGAGGGCCTCCTTTTCTTTGGCGGAGTCGGGCGGAAGGCGCGAGACGGAGAAGCGGAGGGACAGAGCCAAAGCCCTTTGATCCGCGCTGCTGATGTTTTCCGCGAAAGACGGCGCGCAGGGCGCAAGAAAAATGAAAACAAAAATCGCCAGGATAAATTTTCTCATTTCGAACGCCTCCATTTCAATATGATATTATTATAGCAATTCTTGAAGGGAGGGTTTCGTGATGGCTGTGAAATTAAAGGTGTTTTTGCAGGAGCAGGCGTATATCGGAGGGTGTTGCACCGCTATGGTATGCCAGTCTACGGACGGCGAACCGCTGTTTCCGCGTTTAGATGAGTATGTCAGCGGCGCTAAAAAATTGCTGTCGGCGGTCAGCAAGACCTACGGCGACAAAGTGGAGATAGCCGTGGTGAATCCGTCGGGCCTCACAGCGATTTGGGATAATTTTCGCCTAAAGATAAAACCTGAGACCCCCGCGTGGGTGCTGGGCGGAAAGAAAATTTTCGAGGGTATTCCGGAGCTTGGCGAGCTTCAGGCCGCGCTCGACGCGGCGCTGAGTTAGCGCGCCAAGACGGGCCAGAGAGGATAAATTATCGATGAAAGCCATTGCTATAAACGGTTCTCCGAGAAAAGGCTGGAACACGGCCAAACTACTGCAAAGCGCGCTGGACGGGGCCAAAGCGGCCGGGGCGGAGGGTGAGATGGTTCACCTGTACGACCTCAATTTTAAGGGTTGCGTAAGCTGTTTTGCCTGCATGAAAGCGGACGGCTCCGGGATGTGGCGTTGCGCCCAAAGGGACGACCTCCAGCCGGTGTTGGCTCGCGTCATGGAGGCGGATGTCGTGTTCGTCGGCTCCCCGATATACTGGGGCAACGTGACGGGCGAGACGCGATGCTTTTTGGAGAGATTGGCTTTTATGAACGGGAGCTACGACGGCGAACAAGGCCCCAAAAGCGACAATAAGACCTCGGCGGCGCTTTTCTTTACGATGAACGTGCGCGAGGATCAGGCTAAGGATGATTTTGGGTATGTTCCGATGTTTGAGCAGAACTTCTCCCTGCTGAACCTTGGCGGAAAGAAAGAGTATTACGCCTGCTACAACACATGGCAGTTCAGCAATTACTCAGACTACATGAACAAGATCTTCGACATCGAGGACAAGCGGAAATGGCGCGAGGAACACTTTCCCATCGACCTGAAAAACGCCTATGAAATCGGCCTAAGATTGACGAAACAAATATGATTATAGGGTGGTTTCAGGAACACCTCAGAATTTGCGCGCAAATTCGTAGGGGCGACCGCCTCGGTCGCCCGTTTCTTGTCAGACGCATTGTGTTATGGACACGGGCGACCAAAGGTCGCCCCTACGAAAAACCGGTTCTAAAACCTGTAGGGGCGAACTGCGTTCGCCCGTGTGTGAGAACAAACGCCGTATGCGAAAACGGGCGACAGGGAATTAAAGACGGGCGACCGAGGGCGGTCGCCCCTACGAGTTGGAGCACGTCCTGAGTAACCCTATAGTTATGAAAGCAAAAAACCTCTTCGACGCGGTTCAGCCTGTCGTATATAAAGACGGCAAAGTTTTTTTCCTCGACCAGACGGCGCTGCCCACCTCTACTGAGTGGGTGGAGATAGACTCCGTCGAGGCCTGCCGGAGCGCTGTGCGCGGCCTCGTCGTGCGCGGCGCGCCGGCTATCGGCATAGCCGCCGCGTTTGGCATGGTGGTCGCGGCCCGGGGATACGCCGGGGACGACATGGCGGGCTTTTTGTCTCACATGAAAAATGCCAGCGACCGTTTGGCGACCGCCCGCCCGACTGCCGTTAATCTCGTGTGGGCGCTGAGGCGCGTCTACGCGCGTCTTGACGCCGCCTGTTCTGTCGGAGAAGCGAAAGACGCGGCCCTGCGCGAGGCGTTGCTAATCCAGAAAGAGGACGAGGAGATATGCCGCTCTATCGGCGTCCACGGGCTTTCGCTTCTCCGCGACGGAATGACCATATTGACTCACTGCAACGCCGGGGCATTGGCCACAAGCTGCTACGGTACGGCCCTCGCGCCCGTGTACGTGGCGAGAGAGCGCGGAATGAACATAAAAGTCTTCGCCGACGAGACGCGCCCGCTTTTGCAGGGCTCACGCCTGACGGCCTACGAGCTTTTGTCGTCCGGCGTGGACGTGACGCTCATAACCGACAGCATGGCGGCTTACGTAATGGGCAAGGGTTTGATCGACGCTTGTATAGTGGGCTGTGACAGGGTGGCGGCCAACGGGGACGCGGCTAACAAGATAGGCACGTATGGCGTCGCCCTTATAGCCAAGGCTCACAATATCCCGTTTTACGTGGCCTGTCCGTTGTCCACGATAGACCCGGACACGCCCACGGGCGGGGATATAGTGATAGAGGAGCGGGACGCGAGCGAGGTGGTGTCGTTTATGGGAAAAGCCTCCGCCCCCGGCGGCGTAAAAGCGCTGAACCCGGCTTTCGACGTGACGCCCTCCTCCCTGATATCCGCCATAATTACGGAGAAGGGCGTTTTGAGGCCGCCGTATTCATTTTGAGGTAAACACCCAGACCCCGTTCCAGTTTTCGGGCGGATTTTCCCTTAGCTGGGCCGAGCGCTCGTTGTATATGCCGTACAGCCTGTTGTCAGGGAAGTCCGAACAAAGCGAGGCGAAGGCGGTTTCGCAAGCCGCGAAGTCGCCGGCGATGTATAGTTCGCTGGCCGTTTTCCATCGCGTTAGCTCCTCCTCGCGCGACAATTCCTCCTCGCGGCTCATCGGAGTATAGATGCTCACCGGACGCGTCTTGCCCTTGACGCTTATGGTGTCTATGAACTGCCATGAAAATTTCGAGCCGCAAGCGGTCATAGTGTTCTCGCTCACCACTACCTTAACGCCGTACTTGGGGCATAGCCCCTCGAGGCGGGAAGCTAAGTTTACGCTGTCGCCTATCAGAGTGTAGTTCACCCTGTCAGCCGAACCCATGTTGCCCACGTAAGCGGGGCCGGTGTGGATTCCCGCGCCTATCTTCACGCTCACGCCGTATTCCTCTTCAAAGTCCTCGTTCAAATCTATTAGCCTCTCCTGCATCTCGACGGCGGCGGATACGGCGAGGGCCGGATGCCCCGGCACGTCGAGCGGCGCGTTCCAGAACGCCATCAGAGCGTCTCCGATGAACTTGTCGAGCGTCCCCTCTCGCTCAAGCACGATGGCGGTCATGGGGGTGAAGTAGCGGTTCAATAGGCTGACCATCTGAATGGGCGATAATTTTTCACTTATGCTTGTGAAGCCTCTGATGTCGGTGAAGATTATCGAGAGCTCGCGCTCTTCTCCGGCGAAGAGGTTGCCGCGCAGCTTCGAGATGCGTTTTACTATTTCCGGCGAGACGTACTTGGAAAACGCGTTGCGGAGAACCGTTTTTTGTTTTTCCTCTTGCCAGAAGCGCAAAAAGGTCAGCAACGCCCCGATTACCGTCACCGTTATCATGATATAAAGCGGCGACACGAATATCCCTTCCGAGAAATAATACCGCGACAGCAAAGCGACGAGAGTAAGGAGCGCCACGACTGTTGGAATATAGATTCTTGGCCTCGCGAAGCCGAAGAGCGCCGTGCAGAGCGCCCCCGCGAGGAGTATTCCCAAAACCTGCAACCCCGGCGTGAACACCGGTATGTTTATCTCATTTCCGGCAAGTATCGCGTCGAGAACGGCCGCGTGAATTTCGACGCCGGGATAAACCGAGTCGAACGGCATGGCTCGTATATCCATCAGACCGGCGGCGGACGTCCCTATGAACGCCACTCTGCCCGCTAATTTATCGGGGTCTGTCCGCGCGCTAAGCACGTCCGCCGCGCTGATGTATTCATATGTATGGCTCGGCCCTATGAACGGAATACGCATCGTCCCGTCCGGGCTTAACTGGACGCTGTAAGGGCCGACTTTGACGGACTCTATCCCGTCTTCCCCGTACCGCACCGTTATGTTGCGAACCCCGAGGCCGACCATCAGCGAACGCAGGGCGAGCGAGGGGTATAAATTCTCCCCCGCCAAAATCACCAGCGGAACCCGGCGCACAATTCCGTCGGCGTCGGGCGCTACGTTGATGAGGGCTACGGGGGCCGACGCGCGAAGCTCGGGGAGCGGCAGGAGTACGCCGCCGGCCCTTTGGAGGAAGCGTTTGTAGGACAAGGTCACGCCGGGGGCGGCCTGTTCTATGATGTTTACTCCCGATGGCGCGGCTTCGGATTCCGCGTTTGGCGAAGCGTCATATCTCGCGTAAGCCCCCAAAACGGCGGGCGATTCGCTCAAGGCCACTGCCAGCAATTTGTCGTAATCGTAAAAACTCTCCGGCAGTGAGCCGAAAGTGACGTCGAAATTCTTGTCCCGCTTTAGGTAGCGCCGCATTTCTTCCGGGGAGGAGTTGTCGCTTTCGGCGAACATTATATCGAATCCGACCGAGGCTACTTGAGCGCGCGTCAGCGCGGACAGGAGATCGGCCACCAAATAGCGCGGCCAGGGCCATTGTCCGTAATTCTCCATAGTCTTTTCGTCGATGTCGATAATTACCGGCACGGGAGAGGGACTTGGCGCGGCGCGGAGCGGCAGGAGCATGTCGTAGACCTTCAGGTCGAGGCGCGTCAGAATCGGTGGGGCTAAGACGTAAAGAACTATCATCAGGACGGTGGCGGTCAGGCCGACAAGGGCGACCTGAAAGCGCGACGCGCGCGTAACGTCTCCAAGCAGACGGGACGTCGCCATAATTCCGCCCTTAGCCTTTATCCGCGCGTTTTGCAGGCGGGTTTTTACTTTAGTGGTCGTCGACATATTCTATTTTCCTTCCGCGTCGGGGAATCGATTGTAGATAGAAGCCACAATATCCATTATCTCCGGCAACAGCGCTACGAGCGAGGGGTCGAAATGTTCTCCGGCCTCTTTGTTCAGCTGCGCCATAGCCTCCTGAATAGTCCAGGGTTTTTTGTAGCACCTCGGCGACACGAGCGCGTCGAGCACGTCCGCTATGGCCGTTATTCGCGCCGCGAGCGGAATGTCCTCGCCCGAGAGCTTTCCCTCGTCGGTCGAGCCGGCGTATCCGCTCCCGTTCCATTTTTGGTGGTGATGTTTCGATATCTGACAGGCGTACTCGGCTATCTTTCCGGGGTCGGCGGCCATTATGGACGCGCCAAGCTCTGTGTGTCCGCGCATGATACCAAACTCCTCGTCGGTGAGCTTGGCGGGCTTTTTGAGTATTATGTCGCTTATCCCGACCTTGCCTATATCGTGCAGCATTGAGGCGAGCCTGACGTGTCCTTTTTCGTATCTTATATCGTCGGGGGTATGTCCGGCGCGCTCGGCCCAGCACTGGTAAAGCTCCGCCACTATCGCGCCGACGCGCTCCGCGTGGGGGCCGGTCTCCGACGGGTCGTGAACCGCGGCCATCCGCAAAATTCCGTAGATGCCCTGACGCTCCACGGCGCTGCGCTCGAGGATACCGGCCGCCTCGCGCGCTAAGAGGCGGACGTTGTAGATCATGCTCATCGTGAACGGACAGGGGCGTCTGGTCTGCGGGTTCAGACTGTTGATAAGCTGCAGCACCCCCGAAATAGCGCCGGCCTTGTCGAAAAACGGCAGGACGAGCATGGAATGCGTAAAGTATCCGCTCGAGCGGTCGAAACTGTCGTTGAAGCTGTAGGGGACTCCCGGAGGCAGATTGCGGATGTTGGGTATATTGAGCGGCTTCCCCGTCGAAGCGACGTAGCCGGCTATGGATTTTTCCGAGATGGGTATCCTGATGTTGACGTAGACATGCTTGTGCGCGCTGTCAGCCGAAAACAGGCTGTCGTTGTGGGTATAGGCGAACACCAATTCGTTGCCTTCCCTGAGGTATATGGTTCCGGCGTCCGCGTGGGTTATCTCCCGTGCCTTGGCGAGTATCCGGTCGAGGATGGAGTTCTCGTCCCGGTATTGCGAGAGCTTTTCGAGAAACACTAAGAGCCAGTCGCTACCGTTCCTCGTGAAAGGTATCGGCCCCTTGGGGATGAACCTCATTCCCTCGCGCGCCACGTATATTCTCAGTCCGTCGCCGTTGTCGAGCTCGGCAAATTTCTGATCTAATTTATCAAGCTCCTGGTCGGGGCGCACCGGGTCGTGGTGAGATAGCACCAAGTTACGCACAGTGGCGACCTTAGCGACCTCCACCCAGTCTTCCCAGCGGGAATGTCCCCAGCCTGGATGATAATCGGCGCGCCCGTACGTGGCGTCCACCACGGCGATGTCGGCCCCCGCCAAAAACGCGGCGGCGGAGGCCCTGGCGTCGTCGTCGTCGAGTATCTCATGGTCGCCGCTGTACACAAACAGCGCGCCGTCCGTCCGCACCCGGTAGCCGAGACAGTCCCCCGGGTGGCACATGGAAAAAGGCTCTATAACAACCGGCTCGTTGTTTTCCGGCTCCGAAATTTCAAACGTCTTGCCGGCCTCTATGAGGTGAACGCGCACGTCGCCCTTGAGCTCTTTGAAGGGCACGGGAAAGAACGCGCACTGATAGAGAAAATCCGGCAGGTTTTCGAGCCACTTGGGCAGATAAAGGTGCGTTATCCACTTGGGGGAGTGAATCGGCCTGAAAAACCAGAGGCCGAACATGTGATCCATATGTCCGTGGCTGATGACGATGTGGCACTCGCCCGATTCCGGCAGTGACTCCCCGGCCTCCCGCAGACCCGTTCCGGCGTCAAAAAATATAGTGACGCCCGACTCCGTGCGAAGCTCGACACAGGCGGTGTTGCCGCCGTAAAACATCGTGTCTGGCGCGGGGTTGGCTATGCTCCCCCGCACTCCCCTCATGTTTATCTCCATCTAAAAATTCCAGAGACAACCTAAACTTACCGCGTGGCGGTCGTATTTGTGGATGTCGGAGTTGCTTTTGTTGTCCGTGTAGTTGTAGCTCATCTCCAAGCTGAAACGCTCGTTCAGGCGCTTGAGCGCGCTCAGGCCGAGGCGGAGGCGTCTGTCCTCGCGATTCTCTTTCTCGAGCGCCGTCGCCGGGCCGTCGTAGTTTTCCCATACGTAGCTGGCGCTCGGGGAAATAATCAAATCATCCGACAGCTTGAAGCGGAACGCCGCGCTCAACTCCCACCCGTCGTAACTGTAGTTTTTATAATTCGCGTCGCCGAATATGAAGCGTCCGCCCAGCGTAAACTCGTGGTCGCCAGTTCCGAAAAGCCACCAGGCGTACTGTCCGATAGAGCCGTAAGTCCCGTTGTAAGCGTCATTTCGGACGTAATTGCGGGCGTCGACCGATACGCGCGTTATGAGGAGCCATCTCCGGCTCACCGCGTGAGAGAAAGCCGCCTCGGCACCAAACGCATATACGGTCTGGTCGAAGTCGTAGTCGAACACCTCGCTCTTCACCCTGAAGTCGAATATATCCGTCTCCCCGACGTGCCTGAAACCGACCGCGCCGCGCCACCACTGCGAGTATTCCTGACCCTCGTCCTGCAAACTTCCGCTAAAGCCGTAGCGCAGATAAAAAGCCCCGTCCGTGACGAACTGCCACGGGCTGACGCGCGAGAGCCTGTTGGACGTGTCGATATTTCCGCCGAGGTACAGGCCGCCCGTCCCGATTTTCTTGGATGAGTCGCCAAGCTCCACCAACCAATCGCCGAGGTTCACCCTGTTCGAGTCTAACCCCTGGTTAGCGTTGCTGTCGTAGAACGTGCCGAGGCGCAGCGAGCCGCGCATATGGAAGCGCTCGTAGCGCTTGCCCATTTCTTTCAGCGCCGCGCCGAGAGAGTCGCTGTCAAGTGCGGGGTCGAAGCTCAGATAATATTCGGCGGTTGTTTTATCGCCGAGCGCTAAGTAGGCGGAGGCTATTTCGCGGCGAAATATAGCCGAAGTGGGGTATTTCATAATGAGACGCTCGTAGGCCATGACCGCCTGATGCGGATGATCAGCGGCCAGCGCGACGCGGGCGAGGGCGAGGTTGACTTCGTCGTCGTCCGGGTATTCACGCAACAGCGAGAATAGCTCCCTGTAAGCCTCCTTCATCCTGCCCGCCCCCGCGAGAGTCCCGGCCTTAGACAGGTCAGCGGCGTCCGCGCGAGACGAGGCCGAGAATATGAGGGTTGATAGAATTAAAATCAAGGATAGGTTTTTCATAATTTCAAGCGCGCCCTCATCTCGTGATAGTCCCCGTTCCGGGGCCGGAAATTATTCGGATTCCGTCATGGAGCAGCGCGAAACCAATAGGAACCTCGCCGCCGTCTTGTATAGCGCCTAATCTCTCGAGGGTCGAATCGCCGTACATCTCCGCCCCGGTCGTCTGCTGCGTCCCTTGATAGGGATCGTTAAAGGAGCCGGAGCCGGTGAAGTCGGCGATGGAAAAGCCCGTCGCGTCAGCCACTCCCTTGCCTCCGCTGTAATCGAAAGTAGCCAGCGAGCCGCTTCCTTTCATAAACCCGTCCGCGATACTGCCGTCCCCCAAGTTTACGCTAAATCCGAAGTTTCCGGTGAGGAGAGAGGGGATACCGAGGCCTCCGCTCACCGTTCCTGTCGCGATAATAGGAACGGGGGGAATCTCGGGAACGGGAATCTGCATCGGGTGTTCCGTTATGTCGGTCATCAGCCCTGCGGCAAGCAAATCCAAACCGCCGCCGCCAGCGCCGCCGAGTCCGCCGCCAGCGCCGAGTCCGCCGCCCTCTTGCCCTCCCGCGAAGGTGTTATCCCCGCCCGGGGGAGTGGACAGAAGTAAGTTCTGTTCCTTATCCTCCGGCGTTATCGGGCCGATGACCGGCGTCCCTCCGGGTTCATCCACCACCGCCTTGTTGCCCTGGGGCACGTCCGCGCCGTTTACCGTCAAGTTGTTGTCGGAGTTGTTGTTGTACACCTCGGTGCTGTTTTCGTCGGTTATGACGGTCAGGTCAGTGCCTCGGATACCTACTGTCGCGAGCGGGGTGCTTATCTTGAAGCCGCCAGGGTTCGATTCCGTTATAGTGCCCGTGATGACGCGCATAATGCCGTTTCCGAGGTTTGCGCTGAAGCGTGAGCTCTTCCCCTCGTTAGCGAACTCGCTAAGCTCGCAGCTCGTGTTGGGGCCGAAGGTGAGAGAGCTGTCGTCGTCCAAGATAATCTGAACCTTGCCGTCCGCGCCCGTGACCAATGTGTCGCTCAAAAAAACCTCGTCCTTGACGGCGAGAGCGACGTTAGAGCCGCCCCGGAGCGCGCCTACTGAGCCGCTAACGCCGATAATCACGCCTATTTTTTCACCCCTCGCGACCGCGTATGAAGCGCCCGTCGAGAGCAAAGAGACAAGAACCAGAACCAGAAAAGAAATCGACAGCTTACCCCTTATCGCTTGCATCTAAAGAACCTCCCTGTAGTCATCGCCAAAACAAACGCCCCAAATCCAAACCCTGCGTTGCACCCGCCTCCGCCTCCGCCTTCCGTGCCGGAGGGCGAGTCGCCGTTAGACGACGTGCTGGCTGGCCTGATGGCGTAGCTCGCGACCATCGTCAAGCTGTATTCGCCGCCTAAAGACGCGACAGCCCTTATCGTCGTATTAGCGGTTACGGGTATGGGGCCGGAGTATA
>BNVG01000035.1 GCA_025997935.1 Synergistales bacterium
TGCCGCAGCCGGGCTTTCCGGAGGAGATCCGATGAAGACGGGTTTCGCGTCGGTCAAACTCGCTATAGCCGGTTTTATCGTCCCCTATATGTTCATATACTCGCCGCAGCTCCTGTTGATAGACACGTCGCTTCTCGAGGGGATTCGCACGTCTATTGGGGCGTGTCTTGGAGTGTTTCTGATAGCGGTGGCCGTGGAGGGTTACTTGTTTACAAAGATGAATAACATCTTGCGCTTAGTCGCGGCGGCCGGGGCGCTGTGCCTTATCGACAGCGGTCTCACAACCGACTTGATTGGAATGGCCGTTCTGATATTTATCGTTCTTGCACAGAGGTTTATTGCCAAGCGTCAGGGTGTTGTGATGGTTTGACGTAGGAGGTGTGAAAATTGGCAAACGCGGCGTTGCGGGAGAGTAGCGATTATTACACATACGGCGACTACAAAACCTGGGACGATGATTTGCGCTACGAGCTTATCGATGGGGAAGCGTTTCTCATGTCTCCGGCTCCTACCACAACACATCAGGGGTTGTTGGGGAATTTGTTTTGGCAAATAAACGGTTATTTTAGGAATATTGGCGGGGAATGCCAAGTTTTTTTCGCGCCGGTGGACGTCTTGTTGCCGGACGGCGACGAGGAAAGCGAAGACGACATCGACACCGTTGTACAGCCGGACATTGTGATAGTCTGCGACAAGTCGAAAGTGCAAGTAAAAGGAATATTCGGCGCGCCGGATGTCGTGTTCGAGGTGTTGTCTCCTTCGACAAAATCCCGTGACATGGACGAAAAGCTCCGCCTTTATGAGCGCGCTGGCGTAAGGGAATATTTTATAGTCGACCCGAAAGAGAGCGTCGTCACGGCTTACCGAAGTAAGGGCGGGGATCATTTTTCACGAAAAACGCTGTACGAAGCGGCTGATACTTTGGAGTTCGATACGTTCAAAGAATTGAAGGTTTCGCTTGCGGAGGTTTTTGCGTGAAGAGGTCTGCAATAAAAACGAAAAACAGGCGGCCACTGGCCGCCTGTTTTTCGTTGATAGAATTTACGCCTTTGTCTTAGGCTTCGCCAGAGCTTTCTTGTCGGACGCCTTACCCTTGCCACTCGCCTTAACGCCGGCGGCTTTCGCTTCATGCAGCTTGAAGCGCGAGAGGATGTCGGTCAGGCTTGCGGCGTGTTGCGTCATGGCCTCGGACTGCTCCGCGGTGCCCTGGGCCGCTATGGATGTCTCCTCCGTCGCGCGGCGGATGTTGTCGATGGTGTGTACCATTTCGACGGTGGACTTCGTCGCGTTGTCAATTGCCGTGGCTATCTCCTTGCTTGACGCCGCCTGCTCCTCGGCCACGGCGGCTATGTTCTGGATGGACTCGTTTGCTTTGTTTATTTCGTTTTTGGCGCCGTCGAGTTCCTTTTGCGCCTGCTCGGCCTGAGTGAGCGTTTCTACCAAGAGACGCCCGGCCTCCGTCGTAGCTTTGATGCTTGCCTGTGCTCCGGTCTGAAGTGCGACGATAATGCCGTTGACGTTCTGAGCGGCGCGGGCGGACTCTTCCGCGAGCTTGCGTACTTCCTCGGCTACTACCGCGAAGCCTCGCCCGACCTCGCCCGCCCTTGCCGCTTCTATGGCGGCGTTCAGGGCCAAGAGGTTTGTCTGGTCGGCTATGCCTGTGATGACTGAGACGAAGCCGCTGACGTTCTGGACGGAATCCACGAGCTGGCGCGTCTTTGCCTCGCTCTCTTTGGAGTTTTTATCAACGTTACGCATACCTATTATGACGTCATTCACTGTTTTAATAGCCTTGCTCGCGGCGTCCGTGGTCTGAGCTAAGAAAGCCGCGCTGTCTGTGGCCGACTGGGCCACGGTGTCCGCGCCAGCGCTCATCTCCTCGACGCCGGCGTTACTCTGCTCTAAAGCCTCGCCGTTGGACTCGGAGAGCGCTGAAACCTGGTCTATCGAAGCCTTGACCTCTTCCATAGAGGCGTTGGTTTCCTCGGATATGGCGGACAGATTGTTGGCGCTTGCGGCGAGGTTGCCGGCGACGGTCACGACTTCCCTCATGCTGTTTTCCTGAGAAGCCACCATATCGGCAATCGCGGCGGATAGTTGCCCGAGTTCGTCCGTGCCTTTGTAGCCGAAGTCGTCAATCCCTATTGTGAGGTCTCCGTCTCCCGCGCGTTTGGCCAAGCCGACGATTGTAGCGAGGGGCTTCGATATACTCCTCGCGATAAAGAACGCTATCACTAAGCCAAGCACTATGGCAGTAGCGCCCGAGGCGTATAGCGTACGCACGGAGCCGTCTAAATTCTCGACGTTTAATGTTGTAAGTTCATCGACGCGTTGGGCGGAGAGCTCGGAAGCCTTGCTGCTCTCTTCGTTAAGAGAGACCATGAGAGGCGCGCGGGCTTTTGTCAGTTCATTCAGCTCGACATAAGAGGCGATGAATTCTTCGATGCGACCTCTATAGTTCGCCGCCGCGGAGGCGAGGGCGTCTATCACTTTCTTCTGTCCGGGCGTTTGGGCGGTCTCCGAGAGTTTCTGTATGCTTTCGTCTATCGGCTTGAGCAAAGTGTCGTAGGTCTTTATCCTGTCCGTATCTTTGTTGGCGATGGCAACATTTATCAGGAGGCGCAGGTTCATGAACTGAAACTGAACGTCGTTGGCCATCGACCATAAACCGCTCGCAGCCTTGAGTTCTTCGTTGTTGACGCTACCTATACCGGTGTTCAGAGCGTCACGGAACACGTTTACGGCGTCGGCTACGGCTTTGGTCATGACGTTGCCGCCCTCGGTCATAATGCCCAACATTTTGTTCTTATTGTCGGCGGCGGCGTAGGTGCGGGCCACCATATCGGAGTAATTTTTGAAAATGGGCGCTACTGTCTGTACGATATAGGCGGGAGCTTTCAGAGTGGGTTCGGCCTTGTTCTGAGCGATAAGCGCGTCATACATCGTCTGGGCCTGAGCTATCTTTGCCCTGGCGTTTGCTATGGCCTCCGGACTTTCCGTATACTGCACGTCTTTCACGGCCAGAAAGGCTTCGTATGTGTCGCGCTCCATATCCGTGCCCAACAGCATGGTTGGGGCAACCTTGTCGCTCAAATAGATTGAATTTCTGTTTGTTTCACCTATATCCGCCAGAGTCACGGCGATGGCGACGGCAAAAATCAAGAGTAGTAAACCAAACCCCAAAAACAACTTCGTCATTATCTTAATGTTTTTCCACATAAAATTTAGCGCCTCCTTATGAAGTGTGTGAAAAATAAAATAAAATGAAATAAAAAAATAAAAAATATTCAGATAAGTATTTACGTTATTTTAACCTTTTTTGACAAAATAGACAAGGGCGCGATTTATCGCGCCCTTGCGAAATGCGTTTGCCCTGATATATGGGTCTTAGGCTCTCTTGCCTGTTGCCTTGTAGGGTTCTTTGCCGCTTGCTTCCTTGAGCTTGAATTTGGAAAGCACGGCGGTCAGGCTCGCGACGTGTTCATTTATCGCCTCCGACTGCTTAGCCACGCCCTGCGCCGTATGAGCCGTTTCGTCTGTGGCGCTGCGGATGCTCTCGAGCGTACCCACCATCTCAGCCGTCGATTTTGTCGCGTTGTCGATGGCCGTAGCTATCTCCTTGCTCGACGCCGCCTGTTCCTCGGCCACTGACGCGATGTGCTGTATAGAATCATTGGCTTTGTTTATTTCTTTAAGCGTCTCGTCTAATTCGGACTGCGCCAGCTCGGCTTGGGTCAGGGTCTCAGCCAAGAGTCTCCCGGCCTCTGTGGTGGCTTTGATGCTTGCGGCTGCTCCGCCCTGAAGCTCCGCGATAATGTTGTTGACGTTTTGAGCGGCTTTTGCCGACTCCTCGGCGAGTTTTCTGACCTCCTCCGCGACTACGGCGAAGCCGCGTCCCACTTCTCCCGCGCGCGCCGCCTCGATAGCGGCGTTAAGCGCCAGGAGGTTTGTCTGATCGGCTATGCCGGTGATGACTGAAACAAAACTGCTGACGTTGTCGACGGACGCCACGAGTTGGCGCGTTTTGGATTCGGTCTCCTTGGAGTTCTTGTCAACGTCGCGCATACCGCGAATGACCGAACTCACGGTGCTTATGGCCTTACGGGAGATCTCCGTGGTCTCCGATATCGACGACGCGCTGTCGGCGGCGGAGTGAGCCACTGTGTTCGCGCCTGTGCTCATCTCCTCCACGCCGGCGTTACTTTCCTCGAGCGCCGCGCTGTTAGATTCGCTCAAATTAGTCGCCTGCGATACGGAGGCTTGTATTTCCTCCATTGACGCGTTTGTCTCCTCCGATATGGCCGACAGGTTTTGCGTTCCCTCAGCCAATTCTTTGGCTACTTTCACGACGTTCTCCAGAGTCGTCTTCTGAGCTTCTATCATGTTTGAAAGAGCGTTTGCCAAAAGCCCCAGCTCGTCTTTCTTGTCCTTGCATTTGAACTCGCTCCTTGTGATTGTGAGGTCTCCTTCCCCCGCGCGATGCGCGAGGTTCACTATTACGTTAAGTGGGGCGGATATGCCGTGAGAGATCAGGAGCGAGACGATTATACCCAAAACGGCGGCTATGACGGCGGAGACAAACATGACAAACATGGTTTTGCCGATGGCGTCTTTGTTGTCTTCTGATATTTCAACGACGGCCGCTTGCGAGATGGAACTGGTGGTTATGGACTCATCGCTGATTTGCTTCAACAGGGCGACGATTGATTGGTCAAAGTTCTTCGCGTCGGTGAAAGCCTTTATATAGTCTTGCAGGGCGACTTGAAAAGTTTTGGCCTCGTCCGCCGCCTTCGCTGTCAGCTCTTTTAATTTTGCGTCCGTGAGCGACCTGCTGGTGCTCAAGATTATTCCAACGACTTTTCCCGCCTCATCAAGCGCCATGTTCAGCAACGCGGCGTCACTCTCGGCTACGGAACGCTGCGTATTACGGAGAAGGTTTTGAATCGCGCTGACGACGCCCGCTCCATTCCTGTACTGTGTAACCCTGAACGGTATTTCCACTTTCCTTACACGCAGCGCCATATCGAGGGCTTCGCCCAAGGAGGTCAAGCTATCGGACGCTGAGGAGTACATACTTTCGGCGTACCTCATCATGGATTGATACAGCTCCTCTTCTTTGGCGTCAGCCTCTATGCTCTTGGCTATCAAATCCGAATAACTCTTATAGAGAGGAATTATATTGTCCCGTACTTGTTTTGGCGTGCCGAGCGACGGGTGAGCGGCTCCGAACGACGCCATATCGTCCAATGTTTTTTGGAGTTCGTCAAGAGCTGTCTTGACCGCTTTGACCGATTCTTCGCCGCTCGTGTACTGCATCATCCGCACGGCCATCTCCAAATTGTGAAACTTTCGCTCCATGGTCACGGTTTTTTCCATGACGGGAGCGACCTCTTTCGACAAGTAGTCGCTACTCTTGTTGACCCTTGACATACGGCTTTCCGCGACGAGTATCGCCGCCAAAAAAATCACCACAAGCAACCCAAACCCCAAAAGCATTTTCGACTTAATCCTGAGATTCCCCCACATTTTAAGCCTTCCCCCCGTAAATGTTAGAGTATTATGAAAATTTACTTGAGCAGAGTGTAGCATTGCTAATGAAAAGGGGCAAGCGAAAAGGAGATGAGGGGCAAAAATGAGTGAGCTGGAATTCAATCTTAAAAGGCTGAGGACATAAAATAAAAATCATGGTAAGCTGAATAAAAATATTTTTTAAGGATTTTATTTTTGAGAAAAATTCGGAGGGTTGCTATTTGAGCGTTTCGATAACCATTGACGGCGTCGAAAAAAAATTCTCCGCCTTTCAGGCGTTGAACGATGTAAATTTGCAATGCCCCGCCGGGACTTTTACAGCCATTCTGGGCCCGTCCGGTTGCGGCAAGACGACGCTCCTGCGCCTCTTGGCCGGCTTCGACAAGCCAACGGCGGGGGAGATTCGCTTTGACGACGAGGTCGTGTCCTCCGCGCGTTACAGCCTGCCCACAGAGTCGCGCGACCTTGGGATGGTCTTTCAGTCCTTCGCCCTCTGGCCTCACATGACCGTCATAGAGCATGTTCTGTTTACTTTCAAACACAGAGGAAAACCGCGCGATAAGGCGGAGGCTTTGAATATCCTCCGCTCTCTTGAGCTTGACGCTCATGTCGAAAAGCGCCCGGCGCAGTTGTCGGGCGGGCAGAGGCAGCGCGTGGCCTTAGCCCGCGCCATAGCGGGAAATCCAGGGACGCTTCTGATGGACGAGCCGCTTTCAAGCCTCGACGCCGAGCTCAGGATTGGCATGAGACGCGAAATATCGGGCCTTCACCGCGCGAATGGTTCAACTGTGGTCTACGTCACGCACGACCAGGAAGAAGCTATGGCGATGGCTGACCGTATCGTGGTTATGAATAAAGGGCAAATCAAACAGATAGGCGCTCCTAAAGACGTCTACACGACGCCGCAGTCGCGCTTTGTGGCGCGTTTTGTCTCAAAGGCGAACTTGGCGCGCGGACAATGGGACGGAAGCCGCTTCTACCCGGAGGGAGCGGAAAGCGGCGTTTTTTGGCCGGGAGAGCGTTTGAAAGACGCCTGGGCAAGTCGCGGATGCTATCCGGTCAGGCCAGAACAGCTCACCTTATCGAGCGGCGGCAACGGAATAGCGGCTGAGGTCGAGTCCGTTCAGTATCAGGGCCGCGAGATTCACGTTGTTTTCAAGCTCGCTCAGGGTGTTTGGAAAGCCTATATGCCATCCGACGTCCGCCTCGAACATAGGCAGAGCGTCAAGCTCAGCTTGACAAATTCGGCAACTTGACGGACATGAAATATCTGTTTTTTGATTAACATTATAATTGGCGTATGATGTATACTTAGGAGGAAATATATGAAAATTGTTTCCGGGCTAAGGTATTGGCTTTTTTTGATTTTTTTCTCCTCCGCTCTTTTTATATTGCTGACGCCGACTCGCCGCGTTGAGTTTTTTGACGGCTCCGGAGCGTTGGTGTTGTCGTTTCCCGTTTATCCGGGCGAATCATTTTTGACGGGGTATATTCACTCCGTGCAACTTTGCCCCGTGGTAGACGAATATTACGTTGTGGATGATTCCTTGTGGCTATGGGAGGAGAGAACCCAATCCACAAACGCCGGTTTGCCGACGGAGGCGCCGCGATTGGGGCGTTTCATTCATGATATGCCGTGGTATCGATACATCGGAGGCCACCGTTCCTTTGCGTCCATACGGCTTCGGGTCGGCGATGACAAAATCGGGATAAATACCCTGATCCTGCCAAGCGGCGAGGTCATTAAACTTTACGAGCGTTTTCCTGGCAAACTTTTAACGCTACATCTGAGACGATAGGCGATAAACGCAGTGTTTCATTATGAGGTTCCATCAGGAGTGAGACTATAAATGTTGGAGGAGGAGTAAATATGTCTGATACGGAGAAGATAGTGGACGTAGGCGCCGAACCCGTGAGCGCTATTGACGTCGAGGCTATCAAGAAGCAGTACGACAGTGAGTCGAGGTTTCGTTCGCCAAAGGACTGGACGGGGACAATGGTCAGCCTCATAGCCGTTGCGATGTCCTGTTTCCATCTCTACACGGCGGCCAACGGACTCCTCATGGAGATGTGGCAGCGCTCTATCCACCTCTGCTTTGTCTTAGTGCTGGTGTTTTTGCTTTACCCGATGGGGAAAAAGGCCCCCAATGACCGTATTCCTTGGTATGATTATGTTTTTGCCCTTCTGGGGGCTTTTGTTACCCTTTACATGGTGTTC
This sequence comes from Synergistales bacterium, assembly GCA_025997935.1. Taxonomy (GTDB): domain Bacteria; phylum Synergistota; class Synergistia; order Synergistales; family Aminobacteriaceae; genus BNVG01. The sequence goes on from BNVG01000035.1 coordinate 7,748, forward strand.
CAGTTCCGCGCCATGCTGGACAGAGCCGGAACGCCCAATGACCTGGACTTGATTGTGGGATGTCTTGGAATTTTACTTGTTCTCGAGGCCACGCGCAGAGTTTCCAACCCCGTTTTGCCCGCCATCGCCATATTCTTCCTGTTCTATTGTTACTTCGGGCGCTATATGCCGGCGCTTTTTCAGCACAGGGGCTATAACTTCTACCGCATAATAAACCACATGTATCTCGGCACTGAGGGCATTTTCGGGACGCCTCTGTCAGTGTCGGCCACGTTCGTCTTTATGTTTGTTTTGTTCGGGACGATAATCGAACAGACGGGACTCGGCAAATACATCATCGACCTTTCGATGGCCTTGGCCGGTTGGTCGGCGGGCGGCCCCGCTAAAGTGGCCGTCGTCAGCTCCGGCATAATGGGGACGATCTCCGGCTCTTCTGTGGCTAACGTCTGCACGACCGGTATGTTCACCATCCCTCTGATGAAGAGCGTCGGATACCAGTCGCACTTTGCCGGGGCGGTGGAGGCCGTCGCCTCTACGGGCGGACAGATAATGCCCCCTGTCATGGGAGCGGCAGCTTTTATAATGGCTCAGACGATGGGCGTTCCTTATCTGGACGTGGCCTTAGCCGCCGTGATTCCCGCCTTGCTGTACTATATCGCCGTTATAGTTCAGGTGCATTTCGAGGCTACGCGCCTCGGGTTGGTGGGGCTTCCGCGAGACCGTCTGCCTAAGCTCAAAGCCCTGATTTTAGAGCGCGGGCATCTCTTGCTGCCCTTGGTCGGCATAATCTATTTCCTCGTCGCCGGCTATACTCCGCTCAAGGCCGCTTATTACGGCATCCTCCTTACAATCGTCACTTCTTACTTCAAGCGCGACACTTGGCTTACTCCCGCCAAGCTCTGGGAGGGACTTCTCAGCGGAGCGCGAAGCTCTCTCGGCGTGGCTTGCGCCTGCGCCACGGTCGGCATTGTCATAGGCACGGCCACGCTTACCGGGCTTGGGCTGAAGTTAGCTCACGCTATCGTGACATTGGCCGGCGGAAGCCTCTTGCTGACGCTTATCTTCACGATGTTCGCCTCTATCCTGCTGGGCATGGGCCTTCCCACGACGGCCAACTTCATCGTCACAAGCACGATGGCGGCCCCGGCCCTTATTCAGCTTGGTATTCCCCCGATGGCGGCCTATATGTTCGTTCTGTATTTTGGCATAGCCGCCGACCTGACTCCGCCCGTCGCACTGGCTGCATACGCCGGAGCCGGCATAGCGGGATCCGACCCCATAAAGACGGGTGTAACGGCTTGCAAATTGGCCTTAGCCGGTTTCCTCGTCCCGTATATATACGCTTACAACCCAATTTTGGTTCTTGAGAACTTTGAGGCCCTCGAGTTCACCCAGGCCGCCATAACCGCCATAATAGGAGTTTTCCTGCTTGGTATGTCTACTATCGGATTTTTCAAGGCGAATATAAACTGGCTTCTCAGAATGTTGGCCCTTGGCGGGGCGCTCGGACTGATGATACCGGGTTGGAAGTCCGACCTCGCCGGACTCGTTATTTTGGCCCTTATATGGTCTATTCAAACCGCAAAGGAAAAAAAGACGCTCTTGGCTTGAGCTTTTTCGCAAGGTGATGTATATTACAGGCTTAAAGTAATCTGAATGTTTTTTTAATATTAAGATTTTTTAAGCCTGTAATAGTTTTAGTGAACTATACGAAAATTTTCGGAATTTTTTGAAAGCCGGAGAGCGAGGGGATTTTGAATGCAGGAAGTAAAAAAAGTCATAACGGAAGTCGGGACAAATGAGTGGCAGGTTGTAGTCTTCTTCTTGGGAGATCAGTCTTTCGCCATAAATGTGGATAAGACCCGTGAAATACTAAGGTGGCCAGGCTGTCGGGTGATTCCCGACTCTCCGAGCGCCATGATAGGCATTACTTCCGTTCGCGGAGAAGTTTTGCCGTTGGTCGACCTAAGGGTGTTTTTGAAAATAGACTCCAAGGTGGAGCAAAACCAGAGCAAAGTAATCATAGCGGAGTTCAACGAGGTCAAATTAGGCTTTGTGGTTGACGCGGTGGAAAGAATTTACCGTATCAACTCAGAGGACTTGGATTCTTCCCTGACGGGCAAATATCTTGGCGAGTGGATTCTTTACGTTATCAAGCGAGATGAACGCAACGTGCTTCTTTTGGACTACGAGGCCATAGTGCAGACCATCAGTCCGCAGCTTTCCATGAGCCACACATGGGATCCCAGAGCGGTTCAGGAGATGGCCAGGGCCAGCGGCATAGGACATCCGTCGGAGTATCGCATTATAGCGGCGGAGGATTCTCCTCTGATTCGCAAGCAAATCAGGGACTCTCTCGAGAGCGGCGGGTTTACAAACATCGTTATATGCTCTGACGGCAAAGAGGCTTATGACTACATCATGGAGCCGGGCTCTCATTTTGACGCCCTGATTACCGACGTCGAGATGCCGAACTTGGACGGGCTTGCCCTGACGAGACGCCTGAAGGAGAACGACAGGACGAAGGATTTGCCGGTCATAGTGTTTTCCTCCATAATGGCTCAGGACATCAAAGCCAAGGCGGCCAGCGTAGGGGCGAGATACCAGATAACCAAGCCAGAAATTTCTCAGTTGGTGGAGTACGTCGTGAAGGTAATCAAGGAAGAGCAGGACGCGGCTGAAAAGCGCGCGGCTCAAAAAGTAGCCTGACGGAGGCGAGGATATTTTTGTTACGTTACTGGAATTCCGATCTCGACTTGGAAGTGGCTTCGTGGTTTCCGTTTGGGGTTGATTACAAACCTGTTTCCATAAATATGATGTACAGTTTTCAATTAGAGAATATAGCTTCTTTGTGCCTTGAAACGGGGAGCGAGTTTTTTTTCATGTCCTCGATGTTCAGCGGGTGCGTCGGAAGTCTTATGAGGGATAACTTTTACAAAGACGAAAGTCATGGCTCCTTCAGCTTGGGATTTATGATGCTTTTGGGGTATTCTCCACGGATGGAGAAGATACTCGCTCAAAAAATATCTGAGCGTCAGGATGTGCGGGCCGGAGTCGCTTTTTGTTCCTTATGGAACAAAACTCTGTTTTTGGAGAATATGAAAGTTATAGTCCTCGTCAGTGAGAGTCTTTTTTTCAGTGAGGATGATTTTTTGGCCGACTTCGAGTCTATATTGGAGGGTGAAGTGGCCGACAATAAAGGGCGACCAAAGCGCTCGAACGTTTCGTATTTTGCCGAAAAGTTTGGCTATAAGCGTTTTTATATGGCTTATGAGACTGACGATCTTTTACAGATAAGAATCAGTAAACTGCTCTACGAAATGGAGCTGCCGGAGACGCGCGCGATGGTTGGGCCTTCACCCGAGATGGTTTTTCCGCCGTTTCTGGGAGTGACCATAAATCTTTGAGCATAGCATAACAGGAGGGTAATAGGTGGAAAAACAAAACGCGGACGCCTCAAAAATAGAGTCGTCCAATGAATATTTGGGTAAGGTTCGTAACCTCGTTCATGATTCGCAAGGACGCGGATTCGTTACTCATCAAGATATAGAACGCCATATCCCGGTGGATACATGGACTTCCGATATGCTGGACAGCGTATTTACCAATTTGCAGGAGATGGGCATAGAGGTAGTTTCAGAGGAAAGCGGAGCCAAGGTGAAGACCGCCGTGGCTGTTGGGGAGGATTATGTGCCCTCTATCGACGGCGACATGGGGAAATTTGACGATATTCCCCTGACGGATCCGGTGCGTATGTATTTGCGTGAAATAGGGAAGGTGGCCCTTTTGACGGCCGAAGAAGAAGTTACTTTGGCTAAACAGATGGAAGACGGCAGCGAAAAAGCAAAACAAAAATTGATAGACGCGAACTTGCGCTTAGTTGTGAGCATAGCCAAAAAATATATAGGGCGTGGAATGCTTTTTCTCGACCTCATTCAGGAGGGCAATCTCGGGCTCATTCGCGCCGTGGAAAAATTCGACTATCACAAGGGGTTTAAGTTCAGCACTTATGCCACGTGGTGGATACGTCAGGCCATAACCCGCGCCATAGCCGATCAGGCCCGTACTATCCGTGTGCCTGTACACATGGTGGAGACCATAAACAAAATGGTGCGTATATCGCGCCAGCTCGTCCAAAGGCTTGGGCGCGAGCCCACTGACGACGAGATAGCTACTGAAATGGAGATACCGCCTACGAGGGTTGAGGAGATTCGCCGCATAGCTCAGCTTCCTGTATCTCTTGAGACTCCCATCGGCGAGGAGGAGGACAGCCAGCTCGGGGATTTTATCGAGGATAGAGAGCTTCCGAGCCCGGAAGAGGCGGCGGCGGATCACTTGTTGCACGAGCAGATAGAGGAGATGCTGGACAACCTCTCTATAAGGGAGAGAGAGGTTCTGCACTTCCGTTTTGGGTTGGAGGACGGGCATTCTTATACGCTTGAGGAAGTGGGGCGCAAATTTGGCGTTACGCGTGAGAGAATTCGACAGATTGAGGCCAAGGCTCTCAGAAAACTTAGACATCCGAGTCGAAGCCGTAAATTGCGAGATTTTCTCGATTAAATTTGATTAAATTTACAGAAATTATTTAGCAAGAGGAGATGAAGAAAATGACTTTTGAAAGAAAAACGGGTAAATTTGTTTTTGGCGCTTTTTGCGCGGGCGTGTTTATAACGCTTTTCGCTTCATCCGCGTTCGCGGCCGGTATGGTGCAAACCCACAACGCCAGAATGCAGGCGAGAAACCAGACGCTTGAAAACTACGGCGCGGGCGGCGGCATGAATGCCGACTTGAAAGCCATCCCACGCTCCGGCAAGGCCGTGACCATGACCGGCCTGCCGGCGGGATCTTTTGGGAGCGGATCGAGCCTTGAAGAAATCCCCGAAGATCAGCGCCCCGTCGGAAAGGTTGTTTTGGCGGGAGATCACATGGATTCACCTATCGGAGCCGGGCTTGTCGGTTCTAAGCTGGATCGCGTCTGCGCGATAGCGGAACATATTGGATACAAAGTTGTCAAGAAGGGCTACACGCCAAATTCCATTGACGCAGTGTATTCGTTTATCGTCATGAATGGAAAATCTCGTGTGGCTACGCTCTACTTTGACAGGAGCATGAGACTGTCGATGGTTGAGTAAGGTTTTTTCATTATCGTGACGTCGGCTTATATTTGTTGAATATATTCAAAAATGCCGCGTCTTTTTCGTGCGGTATTTTTCTTTGTGAGGAGACATAATGTCTAAATCCGCAAGCCTTAACGCCCACTCAAACGGAGGGGGCTTAAAAAATTATCTGCGCGCGCCTGAGCGCAGAATAGCCCTTATTTCTTTGGCGCATGGCATAAACGATATGTACGCCGCGTATTTGTCTACGCTTCTGCCTTTTATCCGCCAAAATCTGGGGTTGTCCTACGCCTTAGCCGGCAGCGTGAACATAATAGTCGGTATTTTTCATATTATCTGCCAGCCTGTCATAGGCTATGTTTGCGACCGAATCAGGCGTCCCGTTCTTATGATAATAGGGCCCGTCCTCTGCGGCTTGGGCGCGGCTATGCTGCCAAATACAAATTCATTCGCCCTGACTATCGCCTTCGCCGGGATTTGGGGCCTTGGCAGCGCCCTTTATCATCCTCAGGGAAACGGCGGCATCGGATATATATCGCCGCCTGAGCAGTTGCCCACGGCATTGGCCTGGTTCAATATCATAGGTACGGGCGGCACGATACTCAGCCCGCTCATAGCGGTGGGGGCCGTGAGAATGTTCGGATACAAGGGGCTTCTTCTGACTCTTGCCCCCGCGCTTTTGCTGGCTCCGCTCTTGGCTTATTCCATACCCTTTTTGAAAGAAGAACGGACTCAGGAGCAGCGCGACGCGAGCAGGGGTTTTTTCAAGACGTTCGGCGTTGTTTTAGCCATACTGTACCCCTTGGCGGCCATCGCCTTTACGCGGGAGACTATCTATCAGTGTGTGCGGTTCCTTTTGCCGCTTAGAATTGTGGCGGAGGGCGGAAACTTGGAGGACTCAGGCTTTATAGTGTTTTTGCTCACGCTCGGTAGTATACTCGGCATGATCCCGGCTACAAGGGTCGCTAAAAAAATAGGCGCCACAAAAACTATATTTTGGAGCATGGTTTTGAGTTTTATTTTCTTTATGGCGGCCAATATGCTTTCCGGCTGGTTCTCGATTGCCTGCTATTTTTTTGTTATTTTGTCTATCTACTCAAACGCGCCTGTCGCGGCTTCTATGGCTCAAAACCTCGTCCCGGGCGAGCGTAGCATGTCGAGCGCCGTCGTCGCCGGGTTGTCCTGGGGCTTGAGCAATATGATGCTTTTGCCTTGCGGCAAGCTCATAGATATGTTTGGAATATCCAATACGCTTACGGTTATAGGTTTTTTGCCGCTCGTCAGCCTGCCGTTTTTTATGGCCAAGATATTCAAGAACCGTGGAGCGGCGCAATGAGGCGAGCGCGTTGTTAAAGCTGGGCGTGATGGTCTCGGGGCGCGGAAGCAACCTCGGGGCGATAATGAAAAATATAAGCGAAGGTAAGTTAGACGCTATTGTGGAGGTCGTTATCTCCAACAAACGGGACGCTCAGGCTTTGCGGCGCGTCGAGGAATGGAACGCCCGCGCTGACGACGATAAAAAAATAGAGACTTTCACGGTCGAGAGAAGTTCTTTCGCCGATAAAGACTCGTTTGAGGAGAATATCGCTTCTATTATGGAGGAAAAACGGGTCGATCTGATAGTCTTGGCGGGGTATATGTCGGTGCTGGGCTCGAAGTTTACGGCGCGCTTTGGCGCGCGAATAATAAACATCCACCCGTCGCTTTTGCCGTCGTTCCCGGGGCTTCACGCGCAAAAACAGGCCCTTACGTATGGTGTTAAAATATCGGGGTGTACGGTGCATTTTGTGGACGAAACGCTCGACGGAGGGGCTATCATATCTCAGGTAGCGGTGCCGGTTTTGGACGGCGACACGGAATCCGTATTGAGCGAGCGTATCCTGAAAGAAGAACATCGCCTTTTGCCTGAAACGATACAAAAATTGGCAACTAATCAAATTCGATTCGGATAAGGAGTTTTTTTCATGTTTGAATGCAAAGTCAAGCGCGCGCTTATAAGCGTATCAGATAAGACCGGCATAGTGAGTTTGGCGGCCTCTCTCGTCAAGATGGGCGTCGAGATAATATCGACAGGGGGAACCTTCAAGGCCATAACGGACGCTTCGCTTCCCGCGACGTATATATCAGAAGTGACGGGCTTCCCGGAGATTCTGGACGGACGGGTCAAGACCCTGCATCCGGCTATACACGGCGGGATTTTGGCCCGCAGGAATATCAAAGAACATCTCGACGCGCTGTCCGCTCAGCGCATAGCGCCTATAGACATGGTGGTCGTAAATCTCTACCCTTTCAAAGAAACCGCAAGTAGGCCAGACGCTTCGTGGGACGACCTTATTGAGAATATCGACATCGGAGGCCCTTCTATGGTGCGCTCCGCCGCCAAAAATCACGAGGACGTCATTATAGTGGTCAACCCCGACGACTACGGCGTCGTTTTAGACCAACTGCAAACCGCAGGCGACTGCACAAAAGAAGAAAGAACGCGTTTGGCCCTGGCCGCCTTTAAGCACACCGCCGAGTATGACGCCTGTATCGCCGAAGTTTTGGCGAGCCTGGTGAATCGCGGGCGACCGGAGAAGCGGCGCGCCCCCGCGATTTTCCACAGTATCACAAAAGAGGCTGACTTGCGCTATGGGGAAAATCCCGGACAGGCAGCCGCGCTCTATCGCGTTTCGTATTCTGATGGCGATATGAACGGAGTGTCTTTTATAGACTCAAAACAACTTCAGGGAAAAGAGCTTTCGTACAACAACTGGTTGGACTCCGACAGCGCGTTCAGGGTAATTCAGGAGCTTAACGCCGCGTACCCAGACGGAGCGGCCGTCGTTATCGTGAAGCATACCAACCCTTGCGGCGCGGCCGTTGCGGACACGCCTCTTGCGGCGTTCGAGAAAGCCTTCGAGTCCGACTCGGTTTCGGCCTTCGGCGGAATTGTGGCGGTGAACCGCCCCGTGACGGCGGAGT
>BNVG01000036.1 GCA_025997935.1 Synergistales bacterium
CCGAGTGGGTGTGAATATCTATGAATCCGGGAGACAGAACTCTATCCCCGACATCGACCACCTCTCTCGCGTTTTGTTCGGAGAGCCTTCCCACCGCGGCGATGCGCCCGTCCAAAACGCCGACGTCGCCGCGATACCACGGACAGCCCGTGCCGTCGACGATTTTCGCCCCTTTGAATATAATATCCAACAAGATTCGTACACCTCTTTTCCGAGTATGCTATCCGGCCAACTCGCGCAAATTTGGGGCGCTATACAAAATTTCCGGACGTCCTCTTGTGACAGCTGGTCTTTTACCGTTAGGTTCAAGGACTCCCTCGTTAAAAAAACGGTTCAAAATCTTTCTCGACGCTTTAGTATGGATTCCCGCCGCGTTTGCAAACTCTTTAGCTGAAAAAGTTTTTTCCATAGAGCGGAGTATCCTCATGTATCGTAACAAAGTACCCTCCGTCACCTGCATCTTTTGAGCGAGGTCTCGTTCTTGTTCGGTGATTTTATAAGAATGCTTTTCCCCTATGCGACAATATTCTTTGCCATCAAAAAGGTAACAATGATTGTCCGCATCCAACACGGACATCTCCAGCGCTTTTCTGGCCCAATCTTCCGCGGTGCTTGTTACGGGCGACAACCCATAACCTGTTTTCAGGCGAAGATCAGGAAAAATCCTTTTGAGATCTTCCATTAAAAACGACTTTGAAAACCCTTTAGTGATGAGGAGAAACTGCCCATAATTAAGCAACATTTGAAAGAGGGTACGCGTCTTTTGGAGCGCCAGCATGTTATTTTTACGCCCGAAATTCAAAATATATTCCGCCACCCTATCAATGTCCCCTCCGAGCGTCTCGGCGTTTTCAATCGAATAAAATCCCACTACTGTTCGAAGGTGGTTGCTTGAACGCTCTTTAACATACGAAATATTCAACTCGATAGAATCTCGCATAGAATGAATCGTCGGAGAAATATAAAAGGCCGGTATGCCCAAAGAAGTCAATTTTATCTGTGTAAGGTCGTGACAAGTCAGACAAAAGCGTACTTTCTTATCCTGAAAACAGCGAGCGTGAAACATCACAAGCTCTTCTTCGAACTCAGGCGAAGGAGAATAAGGATACGCTAAGATAGCGGCCGCATCAAGTTTTGCCTCATACAAGACCTGACGTATCGCGAATTCCTCTATGGAATCAACGCTAAAAGCAATTTCCTCCTTCAGGTATTCACGAGCCTGTAACAACGCCGAAAGAATCCCGCCCGTGGGTAAATCCAGATAAAACCAGGGAATAATTCTTTCAACAGACATAAGCGAAAGAAAATAAGGGGACGCTCCCGCAAAAAATAACGCCGATACCTTATCTTGGCTTTGCTTTACTAAAGAAGCCGCCTCCGCAATAGATCTGTAAATCAGAGGGACTACTTCAACATCATCGTTATCTTTTACGGCTATCATAAACTTATGTAAAAGAGAATGCGGAGTAACGATCCCCAAATGCATAGCATCCACTCTCATTCATGCGTCTAATTTGCGTCTTTTTATTTAGTCCATTATAGCATTATTGCAAACAAACGTCAAATTAGAGTGTATATCACATTAAAAATCAAGAAAAGTCAGTGTCAAGCTAAAGGGCGCGTCAATTTTCTTTGCCGGGCTGTGCTGACGGCCATGCTAAAATAACGAAACGGACAGATAAAATTCATTAAGCGGAAATGGGGATCAATTCAGATGATTTACGAAACGCCGACGCGGATGGAAGTCTCTTTGGCAAACGTGAGGCATAACTGGAACGAGGTCGTAAAGCTCGCCGGCAGTCGTGGCGTTTACGCGGTAATCAAGGCGGACGCTTACGGACACGGCGCCGTAAAGCTGTCGCGGGTTTACAGGGACGCCGGCTGTAAAAGTTTCGCGGTCGCGCGCGTGGATGAGGCTATCGAGCTACGGGAATCGGGCATAACAGAGCCTATTCTTGTGCTGGGTCAGGCCCCGATGGACTCAGTAGACGCGGCGCTGCACTATGACATCACCTGCGCCTGCGCTGAGATGAGCTACGCGGACACGCTCAGCCGCGCGGCTATTGCCCTTGGGAAAAAAGGAAAAATCCACGTCAAAATCGACACGGGCATGAGTCGCTTAGGTTTCAAACCCAAGGAGTTCGAGCGATACGCCGACACGCTTTTTTCACTCCCCGGCGTTGAGGTTGACGGAATTTTCACTCATTACGCCGTCGCCGACGAGGCGCGGGGCGACTACACCGATATGCAGTTCGAGCGATTCGGTCAAACGCTCGCGTTTTTGGAAAAAAAAGGGCTTAAAGCGCGTGTGAGACATACCTGCAACAGCGCGGGCATTCTGGCGCACCCGGACAAATATCTTGACGCGGTGAGACCCGGAATTATGCTTTACGGCGTCTGCCCCTTGCCCGCGACGCCTGAGGGCGTTCACCTGAAACCCACCTTTGCCTTCAAAAGCGCCGTGGCTTCCGTTCATGACACCGCCCAGGGGAGTGGCGTCGGTTACGGCCTGCGCTATATCTCGCGCGGCGACGAGCGCACGGCTCTCGTCCCGGTCGGCTACGGCGACGGCTGGACACGTACGCTGTCGTTCAAGACGCACGCGCTTATCCGCGGCCAACGCTGTCCCGTGGTGGGGACTATATGTATGGATCAGATGATGGTTGACGTTACGGCGCTTGACCACACAGAGCCGGGCGATGAGGTCGTACTGATAGGAACCCAGGGGGAACAGTCCATAACGGTCGAGGAGATAGCCCACGCGCGCGAAACTATTCCCTACGAAATTCCTATCGCTCTCCTAAAACGTGTCCGGCGCGTTTATATTGAATAAGGGTCTCCTTAAAGACGGTGAAAGCCAAAATTATAAACGTCGAAGACAGCGTAGGAACGATTCTTTCTCATGACATTACGCTGATTGACGCGGAGAAAGGCTACAAGGGGGCGCGCTTCAAAAAAGGACATGTCGTAGCGCGAGACGATGTGGAGCTACTGAAGCGTATGGGCAAGGAACATCTTTCGATTTTGAGCTTGGACGAGGGTGAAGTTCACGAGGACGACGCCGCTCTAAGGGTCGCTACGGTCATAAAAGGGACTTCGCTTTTTGCGTCTTCGTTTTCGATTCATGGCCCGTCGGAGGGCAAATGTAGCCTCGTCGCCGAAGTCAGCGGTCTTTTGTCATTTGACGAAGACGCGGTGCACAAGCTCAACGAGGAGGAGGAATGGGTTTTTGCCACGCTTCCCAATAAAATCCCGGCGTCGAAAGGCGAAACGGTGGCCGCATGGCGCGTTGGGCCTTTGGTGGTGACGGAGAACGTCGTTCGCCGCGCCGAGGAGTTGGCCCGCCCTTTTGAGCTGCGCCCGTTTCGCCCTCTTAAAACGGCGTTGGTGACGACTGGGCGCGAGATTTGGGAGGGGAGGGTGAAGGACGCTTTTCTGGAGAAGTTGGAGAAAAAGTTGCTTCTCTACGGCGCTCCCTTAATAGGGCACGAAACGGCTATTGACGACAAAGAAGCCATTCGGCGATGTATCGAAAACCAGATAGCCAAGGGCGCGGAGGTGGTCTTCTGTACGGGCGGCATGAGCGTCGACGCCGACGATATGACCCCGGCGGCCATTCGTGACGTCGCCGACGACGTTACATTCCGGTGGACGCCGACGCTTCCCGGCTCCAACCTTATGCTCGCCGCCGCTGGCTCCGTGTTCCTGCTGGGCGTTCCGGCCTGCGCGGTTCACTCGGATATTACAGCGCTCGATACCGTAATGCACAGGCTTTACGCGGGTCTCGCCGTAACGAGCGAAGAGGTCAGGCGCTGGGGCGTCGGCGGGCTTTGCAGAGGCTGCGCGGCTTGCAACTACCCGACCTGCTGTTTTGGCAACCGCCCATAAGCCGCGCGTATAGCGCGATGACGTTTTTATCACTCAGAGCAGTTCAGGACGCAGGGTTACGAAGCTGAGAGGTGCCCCGTTAAATCCAGCACTACCGACGCGCACCATACGTTTCCCTCTATGTCGAACTTCAGCAGGCCGTCGTATTTGCGACAGATTTCCCTCACGGACAAGATGCCCACGCCCAATTGAGGCGTCTGGGCGTTTGCCTCTGACCCGGAGACGCCGCGGCGTTTCATCGACAGGTAAGAATCCCCGCTCTTTTGCCACAAGCCGTCAAAGCTGTTTTCGACCACCAGCGTCAGAGCGTCATTCTGCGCGCGGCCAAGAAAGCGTACGAACACCGGGGACTCAGTCGGAGGCGACGCGCCGGCAATGGTGTCGGGAGCGACGCATCCAGCGCGGAGGCAAGCTTCCACGGCGTTTTCCAGCAAGTTTCCAACGATGACGCACAGATCAAGATCGTTGACGCGCCCGGCGGACTGGGGAACGTCTAACCTCACTTCGAGGGAGACCCCGTTCTCGCGCGCCGCCGAGAGGTAGTGCCCGGCCACCGCGCTCACGGCAAAATTTTCGCAAAGGGGCGACGGGGCTGGCTTGATGTTTTCGGTTATTTTGTCGAGGAAGGCGTTCAGCCCGCGCCAGTCGCCGGCGTCGCTGTAGCCTCGTACGACCGCGAGCTGGTGGCGGAGGTCGTGGCGCGCCGCCACGGTATGTCTGGAGCTCTCCATAAGGCGCGCGTACTGTTCGCGTCTGGCGTCCAAGATCATGGACATGAAGCCCATCTCGGTCTCTAACCTGTCCTTCTCCCGCGCCGTGGCGATGTATTCCTTGATCCACCGTCCGCTTATCAGCCCCAGATCGAAAAGGAACAGCAACAGCCCGGTATTGAAAAGCAGCCCGAGCAGTTTGACTAACCTCATTCGGTAGTTGAAAATCTCAAGCAATGTAAAAACTATCAGAATAAGCGTGGAGGCGGCAAATCTTGCCGCGTATCTCGTTTTGTACCTTTTGTGTTCTAAAAGCATTACGACAAGCGACGCCATAAAGGAAAATAAAATCAGGTAATGAAATTGCGTCAAAAAGGCCGAGAGATCCGCTTTCCCCGCCGCCTGAAGCGCCAGAACGACGATGAGACAGACGGCGTCAACGGCGAGCGTGACGTGAAGGGGCCATTTGATGACGGGCCTCACCATCGACGTCACGTACATGATTAAGGGAACGGGAAGGAAATACAGCCCGCAAAACGCCATAAGATACAGAAGCGTCGGATATGGGATCAGAAACAGCGTGAAGTCGCACTCGCCGATTCCCCACGCGGCGCTCGACAGGCAGAGCAGACCCAGCCAGAGTATGGAGCGCGCCTCTTTGAGCCCCCTCATCAGAAAAAGCGCCAGAAGGACGACGACCAAGCCGAAAAATGACAGCAACAGCGAAAACGCGAAAGTTATAAAATCGGCTCTGAACTGCCTCGAATAGAGGCTCAGGTCGTTGCCTATGAAAATGGGTTGCGCCTCTAACCTGTCGCGCTGGGTAGGCGACAGGTACTCTAACCGGAGCTGACTCGTTTTTTTCGGGAGCGGAACCATCGTGAGCTCGGTAGGGGGATCGCTCAGGAACGCGGGATAGCTTCCCTCTTCCCCGCGCTCGAAGAGAAGGTCTCCGTCCGCATAAATCCGAAGCGGGGAGTAGAACGTCTTTATAAGCAGGTTGTCGCCGGGCCGGGATTCAAAGTTCATCCAAAGCTCGACCTTCGTGCGGGGCGCTAATTTTCTGAAAGTATGGGGTAACGCCACGGTTCCCGATCTGCCGTCCTTCATTCGGTACAGCGCCCACGGCAGAGTTCTGACATTTCTCGTGGGCGCGGCGGGCAAAAATCTGTGGCTCAGCGAAGCCAAAACGAGCGAAGCCGTCAGCGCCGCCATAATCAGTCCGGCTAATATAACGGCGCGTAGCCTCATATTTCGTTTCTCCTAAGCGCGCCGGCCAACCACGCCTTGTAGGCGCCCGAGACCTCTTTGGCTCCGCGCCGCCGTATGTACACGACATCCCCGTTTTTCATCGTGAAATCCTCCCCTATATCTTTCACATACCGGAAATTCACGATATAAGATTTATGGCACCTGAAAAATGAGGGCGAGTCCAATTGTTTTTGCAGTTCGTCCATAGAGCTTATCACGGCGACCGTTTCATCCGGGGTATGAACCAAACAGCGAAAATTCAGCGCCTCGACGTAGACGATATGCCGCAGGGGGATGTCCACCCTCTTGCGGTTCACGATAACGGAGCAAACTTTTCGAGACGCTTGCGCCTTGCGCGCGGCCAAACACAGCGTTTTTTCGACGTCCGCCCCGCGCAACGGCTTGACTAAATACTGGGCGGCGCTCAGCCGGTACGCGTCGAGCGCGTGCTCTTCGCTGGTGGTCGTGAAGACTATTTCAACCTGTTCGTCCGCGTCGCGTAGCGCTTTTGCGGTCTCTACTCCGGTCAGGGCATCTGTGGCTTCAGTTCCCGCGCCGAAGTAGATGTCCATGAAAACGAGGTCGTAGTCTCCAGCCGGGTTGGAGGCCAGAAAATCCTCCCCGGACGAAAAGTACGTTACCCTCGGCGCTTCCGTACCGGCGTTCACGCTCCCGATAAGCGCGCGCAACGCCTCCGCGTCACCGGGGTTGTCCTCGCACACGGCAATCCTAAGGAACGAACCCTTATCCCAGTCAATAAACCTCAACTCGTTCAACAAAGAGCCGCTCCCCCCCCGCACGCGCTGTCTTTGGCTCCGCATGGATTTTATGAAGCGCGTTTTACAAGCAATTGTTCACTCGTGAAACACATCGCTATTTTCCACTTGTAAAATTTTACACATAAAATCAGCCAGTGTCAAAGGATTACTCAAGGAGAATATTCTGTCAATTGCGTTTTGCGAGCAGTTACCGCTTGCGAACCGTCACTTGCGCGCGTCGCGGCGTGAATGATAGAATCTCTCCTCGGAAATCAAGCGGGATCCGTCAATTCTCTAAGGGTTTACGCGGGTAGAAATAATTGAAAGGGAGGTTTTTAGAATGAGCAAGAAAGTAATGAACAAGAAAGTTTTGGCGGTTTTGTTGTTGTTTGTGGCGGTAGCAATGTTTGCGACAGGCGCGGAGGCTGCGAAGCAGAGTTTCGGCCCCCTCACGGTGGACGTCCCCAAAGACTGGAAAGTGGCGGAGACGGACGAGCAACTCACCTTCACGGCCCCGGACAACAGCGCGGCGCTGACCATTATCGTGGGCGCAACCGAGGGCGCCTCCCTGTCGGATATAGCCAAGGGAATAGCGCAGGAGTTGAAGGGTAGCGCGCCTCAGAAGGCGGAAGGCGGGTACGCGTTCGCTTTCAAGAACGCCAACGGCATCAATTGTTACATGTCTATCGTGGGGGACGAAGCTCAGGGCTTCTACATGGGCGTAATGCAGGCCGGCGACCACCCGCAGATGCAGGGCCTGATGGACTCGATTGAATTTAACGAGTAAATAGGGGAAACGAAGGACTCGGACGAACTGAGAGAATGCTTCAATTTCATAAATTTACGCGGGTAGCGTAAATAACTTAAAGGGAGGTTTTTGGTTATGAAAAAAGGTTTTATAGCGTTGATGGCGGTTTGGGCGATTTTGTTTCTGTCCGTGACGGCGGAGGCGGGGACTATCAGTATCAAGAACAACACGGGTGTCGAAATAGTGGAGTTGTTTCTCTCGGACAGCGGAACCGGAGATTGGGAAGAAGACGTTCTGGGCAACAACACCCTTTCGCATGGGGAAACGCTCAACATCAACGTGGACGGCGCGTACAACAAGTTCGACCTCAGAATCACGAACGGGGAAGACGCCGCTTTGGACTTCTTCGGTCTCGACGGCAGGGCAAGAAGCATAACACTCAACAGCGACGCCACGGCAAACTATCAGTAAGTCCCGGCAAGATAGCGGGAGTAGCGTAAAATATCTTTTCTTGAGGGTGCTTGCGCTGACGAACGTGAGCGCCCTCGATCTATATTTATCTCCAACTATCGCCCCTTATAAGGAGGCATGTCATGAAAAAATCTCATTCGCTAATTATCGCTCTTATGCTGGCCGCGCCGCTCTGCGCTTCACCGGGGCAGGCCGGACAAAAATCTCCGTCAGTCGATGGCGACTCGCGTGAATCCCTGCCTTTGATTGAGCGGCTGCTGTCCGTGGGGGACGATGTAGTACAGGAACTGGCGGGCGGCGACCATGAAAAATGGAGAGACGAAAAAAGACGCGATGAAAGAGAACGGGAAAGACGCGAGCGTGAACGGGAAAGACATAGGCGCGAGCGTGACAGGAATCACGGAAGGCGCGGCAGGAAAAACGACTGCAACACGGGCGTCGGAACGGTTGGAACGGCGGGGTTGCTGTTAGCGTCGCTGCCGCTCCTGACGAGACGGCGTCGAAAAGATAACGTCAAAGAGATAAATGAGCCAAGGCACGGGAAAATGCGGAGGTTTTGAGAATCGACATGGCAAATAAAAAAATATGCGCGCTTTTCATCGCGCTTTTGTCGATTTTTTCTTTTATGAAAGAGGCGCGCGTCCCCGCCGAAAGCGCCCCCAAGCGTCGGCGCGAACAAGAGCGCAGGGAGCGCAGATATAGAAGGGAAGAACCCCAAAGGGGCGGCGGCTGGAAAGAAGAAGATGAAAGCGAGCCGGCGCGGGTCGAGTTGTCGGGTTCCGTCGGCGAGGTCGTGCGTATATCCAACGCCGAACGGAGGAAGGCGCGGCTCGGCGACCTGCGGGCTGACGACGAGCTGATGGCGGCGGCGGCCAAGCGAGCCGCCGAGATACCGCGCCTCTTCGAGCACAAGCGCCCCGACGGGCGGTCGTGGGATACGGTGCTCACCGAGTACCGCGTCAAGCGCTACAACTCCTGGGGAGAAAACATCCTGTACAACAGTAGCGGCAAGGCCACCGACGCGATGACTTGGTGGATGAAATCGCCCGGCCACCGAGCCAACATCCTTAACGGAGACTATACCCACATCGGCGTGGGCGTCTACAAAAGTAGCGGCAAAACCTACTTCGTTCAGCTTTTCGTGGGAAGATAAAACTCCCCCTGACCGCTTCGCGGCCTTCCCCCCTCTGAGAGGTGGGCGAGAGGCTTAACATGAACGAGATGTTTGTATAATAGCTAATTTCTCGTCTCCCTCTCAGAGGGGGATGTCGGCGTAGCCGACAAGGGGAGTGTCTTTAGCGCATCTGGAAGGAAAAAATATTATTTGGAGGCGTGTGAAATGAAATCGGCGGCGGGGATAGAATACGAAATACTTCACAAGGGAGCTTTCTCGATGGTTTGCGCTCGGCTGAGGCAGGGACAGTCGCTGAAAGCCCAGTCCAACGCGATGGTGACGATGGACGTTACGATGGATGTGGAGGGGAAATTGGAGGGCGGGCTCGCGGGCGGCTTAGGACGCTTCTTTTTGTCGGGCGAAAACTTTTTCTTTCAAACCCTCAAGGCGACGCGCGGAGAGGGCGAGGTTCTCTTAGCTTCCGCTTCGCCCGGCGACATCGAGGCTTTAGAGATTGAAGAAACACCCTACTGGCTTCAAAAGGGAGGGTTTCTGGCGGCCACCGAAGGGGTCGAAATCAAGACGAAAATGCAGAATCTTGCGAAAGGGATGTTCAGCGGCGCGGGGTTTTTCGTCTTAGAGGTCTCGGGGCGGGGCCTCCTCTTCGCGGAGTCCTTCGGGGCGGTTCACACGGTGGATATTCCCGCCGGCAAAGAGATAATCATCGACAACCAGCACTTGGTGGCATGGCCGCAGAACGTCAAGTTCACCATAGAAAAAGCGTCGGCCAAAGGCTGGATGTCTTCCATAACCTCCGGGGAGGGGTTGGTCTGCCGCTTTCAGGGCCCGGGTAAGGTGTTGATTCAGACCCGGAACCCCGGCGGTTTCGGCGAATGGGTCAAGAGTTTACTGCCGCAAAAATAGAGTTGAGGGAGCGCTGATTAAATGATTAAAAACACTGGTTTTAATTATTTTAACTTTAGGCCCTCTATTTCAATTCGTTTGGCGGTCTTTTTTCTGGCGCTTGCCTGGGCCTTTGCCTCCGCCGCGTACGGAGCCGCCAGGGCCGAGAGCCCCAGAGCCGAGTTCGAGGAGCGCCGCAGGGCCGTGGCCACCAACATGGAGGCGGCAACGGTGTGGATTGTGGTCGAGGACGACGACAACTTGGCCGTGGGCAGCGGCTTCATC
This sequence comes from Synergistales bacterium, assembly GCA_025997935.1. Lineage (GTDB taxonomy): Bacteria > Synergistota > Synergistia > Synergistales > Aminobacteriaceae > BNVG01. The sequence goes on from BNVG01000036.1 coordinate 10,129, forward strand.
GTGGCGGATGGCTTCATCGCGACGAACGCTCACGTGGTTGACGGATTAGGCAAGGGTGGAAGCGTCTACGTGCTGAACGAGCGCATTCCGATGCGTAAGGCGAAGATAGTCAACGCCATCTACGAGGACAAAAGCGAAGCGGTAAGCGGCCGCGACTTCGCCCTTCTGCGCTTCGACCCGCCTAAGGGCGCGGATCTGCCCGTGCTGTTGTTCAATTTTGACATCCAAAGGATGGATCGCGTCAGCGCGTGGGGCTACCCTGCTATGGTGACGCGGTTCGACGCAAGCACCGAGCGTCTCCGGGAGGGAGATACCAGCTCGCTGAAACCGGCCCCCGTAGTCTACACGGAAGGGACGGTAAACACCATCGTGCGCGACAAAGCGGGCGTCTCCATCCTGCACTCGGCCTCCATAGCCGGCGGCAACAGCGGAGGGCCTCTCGTCAACAGCAGAGGCGAGGTCGTGGGGATAAACACCTGGGGCTATCGGGAGGAAGACGAGGGCGCGTTCCTGAACGGCGCGCAAACAGCCAGCGAACTGGCGTTTTTCCTCATTGACAACGGCGTTACCCCGCGTCTCGCGCCGGGACAGCAAATGGCGGCCCGCACCGAAAGAACCGGCGCGAGCGGAAACACATTTGCCGCGCGCCGTCAGGAGAAGGAAGATGGAAGAGAACGGAACTTAGGAGACTACTCCGTGGTTATACCGCGCGGCTGGAGCGTGCTGGACGAGGGCGAGAACATGATCTTGGCCGGAGCGGACGACGAAGCGGCGGCGGTGGGCATCATGACAGCCTACAGGGAGGGCCGCAGCTTGGCGCGAGTGGCGCGGGATCTGTCTAAAGAATTTGACGGCGGAGAGCCGGAACTCGACGACGACATTTACATGTTCACGTTCTCGGACGACGGGGTCGATACATTAGTTTGCGTCGGGGAAGCCGACGACGAAGAAGAGAAGTACGTGATGATATTCGTGTCCGGCGACGGGGACGACCCCGGCGTTCAGGAAATGCTGAACAGCGTGAACTAGAAAGTGAAGGTGTGAAAATGAAGAAGGTATGGATGGTATGTTTCGTAATGTGGGCGGCCCTGCTGTTCACGGCGGAGGCAGAGGCGCGTACAATCACGATAGCCAACATCGACGTTGATAATTTGGATATCGTCGAACTGTACGTCTCAGACTCCAACGCGGACGGCTGGGGACCCGATTTGCTTGACAGCACCCTGTCGAAAAACGAGGACATCAGAATCGACGTACGCTCTGCGGGGTTCGATGTCCTCGCCATTTGGGAGGACGGGACGGAGGATACTTATAGAAACCTCGGCAACGCCCCGCAAAACAGTATGTTGCTGCTTGGGAGAAACCGCATCATGGTCGGGCCGCACTGACGCGGTAGTTATAGCCGGGCAGGTCAACGAAAACAAATTCGGGTGGTGGTGGCTGCTGCGACGCGGGAGTTGGGGTTTTCGCCCTTGCTCTGCTGCCCCTTGCGTGTGTGGGTGTGAAACGGAGAGAGAAATAGCGCGACGGATACACACGAAGTTTTTTTGAAAATAGCGGGCTGAGGGTAAAACCTTAGCCCGCTATTTTTATTTTTTCTCGCCATTGAGCAAAATACGAGCAAAAATCAAAAAATAAAGGGTTCAGGAGAAACCCCTCTGAACCCTTAGTATTTCTTGGAGCGGAAGACGGGATTTGGACCCGCGACCCCAACCTTGGCAATGCCATTTAGATATGTTTCTTACTCGAACTTATCGGTAACTATTAACGAATAAGTATAGTAATAATAAGTATTTACAAGGATATAGCTTATTGCCTCTTGAACTCTATTTTAACACAAGTTATAATTATGCGGAGGGTATTTGGAGGGTGGGATTGAAAATGCAAGTAAAAATAACTCAGTCGGTTGTACAGAATTTGACGCCAAATGGAAGGGTATATAGAGTGTACGATACCATTCTCAAGGGGCTCGTACTTGTGGTGCGTTCGACGGGGAAAAAGACTTGGTACGTCGATTATAGAAAACTCGATGGTAAAAGAACTGACCACATGATTGGAGTGTCTTCGCTTTTTAGTGTCGTAGAAGCCAGAGAACAGGCTCGTGAGTTCCTCGCCGCCGTCGCCCGTGGAAAAGACCCAACCGCGCCGAGCGAGGTATTGACTTTCGGAGCGTTCCTTAAAGATATGTACGAGCCTTGGGTTCTTGAAAACCGAAAATCAGCCAAGTCCACGCTGTATATTCTCCGGTCAAACTTCGGATTCTTGTCTGAGACGCCCTTAGACCAGATAACGATTGCTCAAGTCGAACAATGGCGCTCGAAGAGAAAAAAGGACGGCCTGAAATCCTCAAGTCTAAACCGCCGGACAACGGCATTGAAAGCGGCGATAAATTGGGCGACGAGGCGCAATATTATTGAAAACAATCCGATAGCGAAACTTGAAAGGTTCTCAGAAAGAGATTCTGTCAACAAGTACGCTACCTGTCGGACGAAGAAAGGGCACGCCTGATGGCGGCTCTGGATGCCCGTGAGGGAGAAATTAGACAAGGACGCGACAATCACAACGAATACTTGAAAGTTAGAGGGTTGGAGACAATGTCCGTGCTGAGTGATAAGGAATTCACAGACCATTTGAAGCCGATTGTTTTATTGAGCCTATCTACCGGTATCAGACGCAATGCTGTGTTATCTTTGGAGTGGCGCGACATCAATTTTACCGACAGGACGATAATGGTGCGAGCCGCCACGTCCAAGTCGGACAAGCAATATTACGTTCCGCTTAATGACCTTGCCTTTGAGACAATTTCTGTATGGCATGGGCAATCGAAACGGACTTCGCCAGGCGCTCTTGTTTTTCCTTCACCTCAAACCGACAAGGTTATGGACAACTGTAATACCGCGTGGGAACACCTTCTAAAGAGGGCGGAGATAGAAGACTTCAGGTGGCACGACATGAGGCACGATTTTGCTTCTCAGCTCGTTATGGCCGGTATCGACCTGAACACTGTACGAGAGCTTTTAGGACACGCTGACCTGAAAATGACGCTCAGGTACGCTCACTTGGCTCCTAAAAACAAGTTACAGGCGGTAAAGGTGTTGGATCAACTTCGTAAAGCCCAATAGCAATATAAACAGTGCCCCTTACTAGCACCCATAATTGCTCCAAAGAGCAATTATGGGCAATTCTGAGAGCAAACGAAACCCTCAAAATTGTTAGTGGTTGCCATGCGTCTACTCAAAAATAAAACCCAACTTTCGGATCATTGCAAACAAATCTATGCAGGGCAAATCAAAATGCTTGCATACGTCGGGAACTTTAGCGGACTTCGCGGCGCTTGTTCCCAAACTGCGATTCGGTTGTTCGAGTGTAACGAGAATGTATCCGCGAGCCATTGCCGTAGCGATGAGCCACGGGTCGGCCACATTGCTCTTGCTCCATTCGAATAATGCGCTGTCCTTATAAATAGCTTCATTTTTGTTGTTTTTGCAGTTTTGTAGGTAGTCGAGTATGGAGGCATACTTTTCCAAAATAAGATTATCGCGGCTGTCTATAATGGAAAAGCCAGTCACGCCGCCAATCCATTGCCTTAACTCTTTACCTTTGGATATTTCATCGTGAACCTTGTCTAACAGCTGAATTGAACCACTTTTGATCTCGCGCTCCAAAAAACTCCAGTAGGTTGGGGCAAAGTCAAACGGATAGTACGTTTCATACGGAGTAATAAGCACATTGGCGTCTATCAAGAAAATCTCGGCTTCTTGTCTACTCATACGCCTGCCGTCATTTCCTTGGCAAGTTTATTGAACGTGTCAATATTCGTATTTGTCATTCTGTACGCGTCCGTGAAGAGCAGCCTACCTTCCCGGACGCTTGACTCCAGCGCCAGCATAAAGCGGTTGTCGATACGGCTTTTCGCCGTAACGTAATAATTGCCGCCGCCGGATGTTTTATCTTGCTTCGCTTTAGTATATTTCTCCCGCGCTTCTTTCGCAAAAGCGTTGTATTCGTCTTGGGATATGAATCCGCTGTCCAGTGCGCGCCTCGCGATGACGACAGCGCCGCACTTGAAGTATCCCATCAGTTGCTCTACGAGGGCGAATGTGCTGGTGTCTTTAACTGTTTTATTCCATCTCTCAGTAAACACCGGCGTTGGCGCGAGTATCTCGGCGGCGGCGGCGTTGCTTATAGTTTCGACTCGGCTAACGCCGTCCGTATTTGAAATCGGTTGATTGAAAAAGCTGTTTGCCCCAAGCGCGATATGGACTGTTTCGTGGAGAAGAGAGAACAGTTTGCCGCCGGATGAATCCGTGGCGTTGATGAATATCAGCGGCGCGTATTCGTCAATTAGAGTGAAAGCTCTGAACTCGTCCACGCTAAGCGGACGGTGCGTATTGCCAAGAGCCGTGCCGTTCATCATAACGATTATGCCCATCTGGCTGATTTTATCGCGGAGCAGTCTGAACGACTCGTCAATATTTGACGACCGCTCAAACCATTTTTCGGTTATATTTAGACGGTTGCGTATATCAGCCGCAATATCGGCAACGCTCATAGACGTGTTCAGCGAATCCACGAAAGCGATTTTATCAGAGTTATTTTGGAGCATATACTCGCGCATCCAGTCCTGAATACTTTCCATTTGACGGATAGTATCTGCAAGTTCGCGGCTTGGATTGGACACGGCAACGCTGTCAACCGTGCGGTATTCAAGTATTTTGAACACCTCGGTCGGCGGCGTCTTGAGCAGGAAATACCCAATCGGTATTCTTGTAGCTTTGCTGAACGCTTCAAGTTGATTGAAAGTCAGATGTTTCTCGCCGCTTTTCCACTTGTCCAGCTTATTGCGTTGTTCGTCATTCAGATAAACCGTACAGCTCACCCAATCCCAAATATTAGCGGCAACGCTGACGGTGTTGTTGCTCACGGGAAACGCCTCCTTTCGTATGTTTATGGAATTTCATTATAATGAGCTATTTTGGGTGATTTAGCAAGGGGCAAAATATTTTATGAAGAGCGTGACTGGGACAGTTGATACAGACCATTTGGGATAGCATATAAAGAGTATATATTGCGCCTCACCTTCGGGTGCTATTTTCGTAACCATGTTATTAGGGTAATCGTATTGCTTCTTCCCAATTTTAATCTTTGCGGTGCAATACCTTACGGATTAGCATGTTCATGTTTCTCTTTTATGATAAAAAACCGCGCGAAAATCATTGACAGATTCTCGCACGATTTTACATCTACCAGAAAGTTTCGTCGCGAACAAATTTTGGCAGTGTCCGCTCAGCGATTCTCTCTCCTCACGAATGGCACACCCAACGCTACGGCGCACAGCAATCCAAGTCCTACTCCAAGCGTATCGCAACCACCCCCTGTGCTGTTGTCGTTGTTACCGTTGTCGTTGTCGTCTCCAACCGAGACACCGGTAAAGGTAACATCAGCTTGGTAAAATTTTCTTATAGTTTTGCTATTGTCTTTATCGGGTTTTATATGGGCAAAATAAAATTTTGCGGTTGCGTCAGAGAAATTAGACGAAGAACCTATAAGCGTTCCGTACCATAAATGCCATTTCTCCCCATCTTTACTCAGTTTTGGAAAATCCAGCGGCAGGGAGAGTTCCACCGGCGTACTCCACTGTGTGAGATTTGTAGAAAACGAATAATAAAACTCCTCACCCCAA
>BNVG01000037.1 GCA_025997935.1 Synergistales bacterium
TTCTCCCAAAAACACGCTGAGGTTGAAAAAACGCAGAGCAAACAAAACCGACAAAAACACTAAAGAATAGGCGGCGTCAGCGAAGCGAAACGCAAAACGCGCGCCGCTGTTGTAAACTCCCTGAAACGAATTATAGACTTGGAGAAGCCGGACAGCGTTCTGCCCACGCTCGGAGGGCAAACGGCGTTGACGCTGGCCATGCAACTGGCTCGCCCAAGCCCCGGCTCGCGGCGCGAGAGCTTTCTTGAGCAGCGAGGCGTAAAGCTCCTCGGCGCTTCGCCTGAAACGATAGACAAGGCCGAAGACAGACAGATATTCAAAAACACAATGGAAAAATTGGGTCAGCCCTGCGTCCCCTCCGTGGTCGTCACGGACGTGAACAAGGCTTTGGCTTTCGCCGAGGAGATAGGCTACCCCGTTGTGGTGCGCCCGGCTTTCACGCTCGGCGGCACGGGGGGCGGCATAGCGCCGGACGCGGGCCGTCTGCGCCAGATAGCGTCAAACGGCCTCCGCCTGTCCCCCATAGGTCAGGCTTTGATTGAAAAATCCGTGGCGGGCTGGAAGGAAATAGAATACGAGGTCATGCGGGACGCTGTCGGCAACGTCATCACGGTTTGCAGTATGGAAAACCTCGACCCCGTCGGGGTACACACCGGGGACAGCATCGTAGTGGCCCCGGCTTTGACTCTGTCGGACAAGGAATATCAGATGCTGAGGACGGCTTCCCTCGACATTATCTCAGATCTCAAAATAGAGGGGGGATGCAACTGTCAGTTCGCGCTCAATCCAGGTAGTATGGAGTACGCCGTTATTGAGGTCAACCCGCGCGTCTCACGCTCGTCCGCCCTCGCGTCAAAAGCCACGGGCTACCCTATAGCGAAAGTGGCGGCGCGTATCGCCATAGGCTACACATTAGACGAGATACCGAACGCCGTCACGGGCAAAACCTGCGCCTGTTTCGAGCCCGCGCTTGACTACGTGGCCGTCAAATTCCCAAAATGGCCCTTCGATAAATTCGTCTACAGCCCGAGGACGCTCGGTACGCAGATGAAGGCCACGGGCGAAGTCATGTCTCTCTCCGACAGCTTCGAGTCCGCGCTTATGAAGGCGGTGAGGGGCGCTGAAATATCCCTTCAGACTCTGCGCCTGCCCAAGCTGGCGTCGCTTTCGGATGAGGCGTTGCTACAAAGCGTAGCGACGGCTACTGACGAACGCCTCTTTCAGGTTTTCGAGCTGCTGTCGCGCGGCGTGAGCTGTGAAAAAATCAACGCGGTCACGAAAATAGACATGTGGTTTTTGCGTAAGATTCAGAACTTAGCGGAATATGAGAAGCAAATATCATCCTCGCCCCTCTCGACGCGCGCGTATCTCGAGGGCAAGCGCCTTGGCTATACGGACGCGGTTCTTGAAAAGCTCTCGGGCCGCGCTATACCGGAACGCCTTGTGCCCGTCTATAATATGGTCGATACCTGCGCGGCCGAGTTCGAGGCCCTGACGCCGTATTTTTACGCGTCCACAAACTTTACGAAGCCAGCGAGCGTTATTGACGCAAAGCCCGACCGCGACAGACCAATTGTCGTTTTGGGCTCCGGCCCCATACGCATAGGGCAGGGCATAGAGTTCGACTATTCGAGCGTGCAGTGCGTCAAAGCCCTGAAAAAGCTCGGACACACCGTCGTCACGATAAATAACAACCCCGAAACTGTTTCCACGGATTTCGACACGTCGGACAGGCTATATTTCGAACCCCTCACGCCGGAGGACGTGCTTAACATTTTGGAGCGTGAAAACCCAAAGGGCGTGGTGGTGGCGTACGGCGGGCAGACGGCCATAAAGCTCACCAACGTTATAGCGCGGCGCGGGTGGAATATCTTGGGAACCCCGAGCGACAGCATAGATATGGCCGAGGACAGAGAGCGCTTCGACGCGCTGCTCGAGGAGCTTCATATCATGCGCCCTGAGGGCGCCAGCGTTATGAATACCGAAGAGGCGCTCTCGGCTGCCCGTCGTCTCGGATACCCCGTGCTTGTGCGTCCCTCTTATGTTTTGGGCGGGCAGAACATGAATATAGCCTTTTCTGACGACGACGTGAGGGAATTTATGAAGATAATTCTCTCACACGGTATAGAGAAGCCCGTTTTGGTGGACAAATACCTCAAAGGCATTGAGATAGAGGTCGACGCGATATGCGACGGGCACGATATTCTTATTCCCGGCATTATGGAGCATATCGAGCGTACCGGGATTCACTCAGGCGACTCTATTGCCGTCTACCCGGCGCGTCACATAGACGACCGCCTCATCGAGCGGGTAGTGGATCACAGTCGGCGTTTGGCCCTGGCCCTCAAGACGCGCGGGCTTGTCAATATTCAGTATATAGTCTATGAAAACGAGACGCTTGCGCGTAAACAGGAGATTTACGTCATAGAGGTAAACCCCCGCGCCTCGCGCACCGTTCCATACATCACGAAAGTCACGGGCGTGCCTATGGTGGAGCTGGCCACGCGCGCCATGCTCGGCGAGAAACTCGGCGGCATGGGCTACGGAACGGGGCTTTATCCGCCGTCTCCTTACGTCGCCGTGAAAGTCCCCGTTTTTTCTTTCGAGAAACTGCATGACGTCGATACGCAGCTTGGCCCCGAGATGAAATCGACCGGCGAGGTGCTTGGGATAGGGAAGACCTTCGAGGAGGCTATGTTCAAGGGGCTTACAGCCGCCGGGTACAAAACGCGCCGCGACGGCGGGGTTTTTCTGAGCGTGAGGGATAACGACAAGGATGAAATAGTCGATGTGGCCAAAAAATACGCGCAATTGGATTTTCCGCTCTACGCCACAAAGGGCACTGCGGCCGTGTTGTCCGCCGCCGGCTTAGCCTCCATAGTCGTGCCCAAGATACACGAGGCCGCTTCTCCGCAGGCGTGGGATACCTTGCCCATAGTTGAGCTTTTAGAGAGCGGCAAAGTGCGTTACGTCGTCTCCACGTCGGCGCGCGGGCGCGACCCGGCGCGGGACAGCGTGAAAATCCGCTCACTCGCCACGCGTCTTGGCATTCCGTGTCTAACATCCATAGACACGGCGATGGCCGTGGCCGAAAGCCTTCACAGCCGCTACGAAGAAAAGAACACAGAGCTTGTGGACATAAACTATATGCGCGCGTCCAGGAAAAAAATCACGTTTGTAAAAATGCACAGTTGCGGGAAGGACGACATATACTTCGACTGCTTCAACGCGGCCCGGGGTCAGGAGATAGACTCGCCCGAGTCATTGGCCGTCATGTTTGCCGACAGGCATAGAGGCGTTGGCAGCTACGGCGTGGCACTCATCTGCCCGCCGGACGACAAGAGCAACGACGCCCGTATGCGTATGTTCAACATGGACGGAAGCGAGGGCCTGATGAGCGGAAGCGCCATAGCCTGTATCGGTATGCACGTCTACGAAAAGGGATACACAAGCGGTCGAAAGCTGATGAGAATAGAGACTTGGAGCGGCGTCAAGGAACTCGAGGTATTTACGCGCTACGGACACGCGTTCTCCGCGCGCGTAAACATGGGAAAGCCGCGCTTCGAGCCGGCGAGCATCCCCGTCAGACTTGACGGGGACAGAGTTATAGGCAGGGCGGTGAACATAGGCGATCTGTCGTTTTCATTGAGTTGCGTATCAATGGGAAACCCGCACTGCGTCCTGTTTCGCGATGACGTCGATATGTTCGACATATCTCGCGTAGGCCCGCTCTTGGAGTGCGCGTCCATATTCCCGGAGCGCGCTAACGTGGAGTTTGCGCGCGTACTTGACGACGAGACTATCCGTATGCGTATCTGGGAAAGAGGCGACGGCGAAACTCCCGCGAGCGGCACAGGCTCCTGCGCGGTCGCGGTGGCGGCGGTCGAAAACGGCCTTTGCCCTCCGGGGCGAATCCGCGTAATACAGCCGGGAGGCGAGATGTACGTGGAGTACGACGGCAAGACCGTACACCTGAGTTGCGAGGTTCATGTATCGTTCGAGGGGCAGTTAGAGATTTAAGGACTACAACCCGCATTCATCGAGTAGCGCCGCGTCGGCCAAAATGGTCTTTGTATCGCCGTCCGCGCGCACCTGCCCCTCTTGCAACAGAATGGTTCTGCCGCACAGCTCCGACGCTAAGGCTATATCGTGAGTGGCTATCAGCATCGCTTGCGGCAGACCTCTCAGTATCTCTATCAGCCTTCGCCTTGAGCGTCCGTCCAAAAAAGACGTCGGTTCATCCATCAGTAAGACGGACGGCTCCATCACCAAAATGCCGGCCAGCGCGGCGAGGCGTTTTTCCCCTCCTGACAACCTGTGCGTCATGCGCTCTCTGAGGTGAGAAATGCCGAGCTGGGTTAAGACCGCGTTCGCGCGGTCGGCTATTTCCGGTTCGGAGACTCCGTAGTTGCGGGGGCCGAACGCGACATCCTCGTACAATGACGGCATAAAGAGCTGGTCGTCAGGGTTTTGAAACGCCATTCCGACCTTGCTTCGCAGATGGCGTAGCGTATCTTTTGTCGTTATGGCGTTATCAATAGCCACCTCTCCCGACTCGGGATGAACCACTCCGACAAGCGTCAGGAGGAGCGTGGACTTTCCCGCGCCGTTCGCGCCGAGAAGCGCGACTCTTTCGCCGTCGGACAAGGAAAACGTGACTCCGCGCAGGGCGCGGCGCGCGTCTTCGGCGTCGTATTTTACGTTCAGGTTTACGACTTCCAATTTCATCTGACGAGTTCTCCCAAAAACACGCTGAGGTTGAAAAAACGCAGAGCAAACAAAACCGACAAAAACACTAAAGAATAGGCGGCGTCAGCGAAGCGAAACGCAAAACGCGCGCCGCTGTTGTAAACTCCCTGAAACCCGCGGCATTTCATTGCCTGATATACGTTCTCGCCCCTGTCGAAACTACGCAGGACGAGCTGCCCCAGGAAACTGCCCATGTCCTTCATTTGTATCATTCGTGTCTGTGGCGAACGTAGCGTGTAGGCCGTGAACATCGAATACGCCTCGGATATAAGCGCAAAGAGATAGCGATACGTCATAACAAACTGCAAACTGATTACTCTGGGCATCCCCAAGCGCGTCAGCTGCCGCGTTATGTCCGCAAAAGGCGTCGTGGCCGCCAATATAAGCACGGCCAAGACGGAGAGTAGCGTTTTTTGCATAATGGACACAAAAGACAGCATACCAAAAGTGACTGAGAACGACCCTAAAACAAAGGCCGGTTCGCGCAGAAAAAACAGGTTGCTGGCTCCGCCCATGAGAGAAAACGGCAGAGCCGCCATGAGCCTCCCCATAAGCAAGCGATAAGGTATGCCCGCTATGGGCATGATTATCGCGGGGTAAAATATAAACGCCATAAGCCCGCTCACGTCCCGGGAGGGAAAAGACAGAACAGTTATCACGTAGGCTATGGTCGTCGCCAGCTTTACGGCGGGGTGCAGACGGTGAATGGGAGATTTACCCATAGCAAGACGTTCCAAGCTGTCTATCCCGTTTACGCTCCCACGCAAAGTCGGCATTTTTGTCTTTTAGATTCTTATTTTTTGATTTTTGCGACGGCAAAACCGACGCCGCCGGCGATAGCCAAAGTAATGACGCTTCCCACAATTCCGGCCGTAGCTGTCTCAATCGGCGCGCCTTCGCCTCCGGCAAAGGCGTAGTCCGGCATAAACGCGGTTCGCTCGATAACGCCGCCCATAGTTTCGTAGACGCCCCCCGCCCGCTCAATGTCCGCACTTCCCGTTATACCCTCGATTGACCACTCTAACCCGTCGGGATACGCCGAGGCGAAGATGGACAGCCCGCCTCCGACGAGCGCGGTCAAAACCAAAAGGGGCGCTATGACTTTTTTCATGGAAAGATGGGGCGCGAGTTTTGTCTCAAAAGCGACGCTCGACAGCAATTCGGGGCGTGCGCTTTGTATGAAGTTCAGCACAGACGCCGTGATTACACCCTCAATGAGGCCAATGGCCAAATGTATGGGTTGCATCAAAACGAGAAACGACTTAAAGGGCAACTCAGCGACGCCCGACAAATACGTTTCAAGAACGACGCCGAACGATCCCGCCTGCAACCCCAGCACAACAGAAACAATAGACGCCAAAAGAACGTTCCGCCTCGTCAGACCCATTTTGGCTATAGGCTGATAGAAGATTTTGTAAGACAAAAGGCAGGCGCAAACGCCCATGTTGAACACGTTGCACCCATAGGCCAAAAGCCCTCCGTCCGCGAAGAAAAGACACTGAACCAATAAAACGGAGGCGAGGACTATAAGCGCCGGAAACGGCCCCAAAAGCGCGGCCAGCAAAACGCCCCCGCCTATGTGCCCGCTCGACCCCGTACCGGGAATCGTGAAGTTTATCATCTGAGCGGCGAAGACGAACGCCCCCATGACGCCCATCATGGGGATCTTCTTTTCGTCTAAGCCGTCTTTTGAAATTCTCTTGACGGCGTAGGCGATAGTCGCAACGCTGACGGCGGTCATCGCGCCTCCGACAGCCGGGGAAAGCAAAGCGTCGGCCATGTGCATAATAAATTCCTCCAGAATAAAATTTTTTGGCAAATAATTTTCAATTAACTTTGCGCGGATATAGTAGCACAAAAAAATAAATTTGTGTTATTAAATTGAAAACCGAGTGGCGCGAATATTAAAAATCTTATTTTGTGCTACAATGTTTCGTTAGTTAATAGTGTAAAATCATGGGCTTTGGAGGCATGTCATTTTGAACTTTCAGGATATTTATTTCAGATTGGAACGATTCTGGGCCGATCAGGGTTGCGTTGTGCAGCAGCCGTACGACATAGAGGTCGGGGCGGGCACCATGAACCCCGCCACGTCGCTTCGCGTCCTCGGGCCAGAGCCTTGGCGCGTGGCTTACGTCCAGCCGTCAAGACGCCCCAGCGACGGGCGATACGGAGAAAACCCAAACCGCCTTCAGCATTATTACCAATATCAGGTCATAATCAAACCCGCGCCGTCAAACATCTTAGACCTCTACATACAAAGCCTCGCCGCTCTTGGCATAAACCCCCAGGAGCACGACATCCGCTTTGTGGAAGACGACTGGGAGAACCCGACCATAGGCGCTTGGGGGCTTGGCTGGGAGGTTTGGTTGGACGGCATGGAAGTGACGCAGTTCACGTATTTTCAACAGGTCGGCGGCGTGGATATGACGCTCGTGCCGGCCGAGATAACCTACGGACTTGAGCGCATAGCCATGTACGTCCAAAAGACGGAGAGCGTCTACAACCTCGCGTGGAGCGGCAAAGTCACTTACGGCGACGTGTATTTCAACAACGAGGTTGAATATTCTCACTACAACTTCGAGCTCGCGGACGTCCCGATGCTTTTTCAGCTCTTCAACCTCTATGAGGCGGAGGCGCGGCGAGTCTTGGAGAAGGGCTTTGTGCAGCCGGCTTATGACTACGTGCTAAAGTGCTCTCATTCGTTCAACCTGCTCGACGCTCGAAACGCCATCAGCGTGACGGAGCGCACGGGCTATATCGGGCGCATAAGGGCTTTGGCGAGCCAATGCTGCGCCGGCTACGTCGCCATGCGGGAAAAAATGAACCATCCCCTTATGGACAAATTTGACGATACGGTAACAACGAGTACGATTGGAGGCGCTGAATAATGAGCGCACCTGCAAATGTCAGAAACCTTGTTTTGGAAATAGGAACAGAGGAGATACCGTCACGCTTCATACCGCCCGTTCTGGATACGCTGGCGGCCCTCGCGGCGGAAGAGCTGAAGCGGCTACGCATACCCTTCAAGGAGACGCAGGTTTTCGCGACGCCGCGCCGCATCGCCCTTTTCGCGCACGACGTGGCGGAAAAGCAGGAAGACCTCGTGGCGACGTACAAGGGGCCGTCCGTAGTCTCGGCTTACGACGACCAGGGCAACGCTACAAAAGCGGCTATCGGATTCGCCAAAAGCCGCGGAGTAACGGTGGAGTCTTTGAAAGAGATAGACGAAGGGGGCGTAAAATACATATCCGCCGAGGTTCGCGAGGTAGGAAAACCGGTGGCTGAGTTGTTGTCGACGGTTTTGCCCGATATAATCAGCAAACTCGTCTTCCCCAAAAGTATGTACTGGAACGACTCGGGCGTTCGTTTCGCGCGTCCTGTAAGATGGCTTGTGGCGTTGTTCGGCGCGGATGTCGTGCCGTTTCAGTTCGCAAACGTGAAAAGCGGCAGAGTGTCGAGCGGGCATCGTTTTATGGGAAACCGCAACGTGGAGATTCCGAGCGCGGATCAATTTATGAATAAACTCTACGACAACGACGTCATTCTTGATCAGGAGAAGCGCAGACAGAACCTCTTGGCCGGAATAGCGACTCTCGAGCATGAAATCAGCGGCGTCGTTGAGCTCGACCCCGAGCTAATTGATGAAAACCTCTACCTTGTCGAGTATCCTGTGCCGTTCTATGGCTCTTTCGACGAGAGTTTCCTCGATATTCCGCAGGAGGTGCTTATAACCTCCATGAAGAAAAACCAAAAGTATTTCGCGGTGCGCTCCAAGGAGGGCAAGCTGAAAAACATGTTTGTGGGCGTCGCCAACAACCGCGCCGTGGATATGAAAGTCATCAGGGAGGGGAACGAGCGAGTCCTTCGTTCCCGCCTGTCGGATGCCGCGTTCTTTTGGGCCGAAGACCGCAAGCATCCTTTGGCCGCCAATATTGAGCGCCTCAAGAGCATAGTGTACCAGGAGAAACTCGGCACTGTGTACGATAAGGTGATAGCCACGCAGAAGCTGGCGTTGTGGTTGTGTAACGCCTTGTCACATCAGGATTTGTCTCAGCTTGTCGAGCGCGCGGCGCTCCTGTCCAAGGCCGACCTCGTTTCTCACATGGTCTACGAGTTTCCGGAGGTGCAGGGCGTGATGGGGCGTGAGTACGCGCTCCTCGACGGTGAGAATGAGCGCGTGGCTCTGGCCCTCTATGAGCAATATCTGCCCCGCTCATCGAGCGACGCCACGCCGACGGACGACGTAGGCGCTATTCTGGGTCTGGCCGAGCGCATTCATATCATCGTGAACTGCCATAAAGTCGGCCTCGAGCCTACGGGCTCGCAAGATCCTTATGCCCTGCGCCGCGCAGCCCGTTGTATAAACGAGATAATCTGGGCGCGCAAACTCGACGTCGACTTGGGCGAGACCGTTCGCGCCTCCGCCTCGGCCTCCGAAGCGGACGAGGAAGGTATCAAAAAAATCATGTCCTTTATCGAGCAGAGGCTTCTTGTGCAGCTCAAAGAAAAGGGCTTTGAGCATGATTTGGCGCGTCTTGCCATATCGGTCGCAAAGGCCCGCCCGCTTCAGGCTCTGCGCCTGATGGAAGCGCTGAGCGAGGTGAAGGACGAGGCGTGGTTTGCCGAGCTGACAAACGCGGCCGTGCGCGTACGCAACATTCTGCAAAAATCCTCCGCCGAGGGGGCGAGCGTGTTTGATCGCTCCATTGCTACCAAGACGGCGGAAAAAGCGCTTTGCGACACGATAGAGAAGACAAAGCCGTTAGTAGACGACGCGCTTGAGAAGAACGACTGGAAGGGCCTGACCGCCACTCTGGCTGAGCTTTCCCCGGCGATAGCGGGTTTCTTCAGGGATGTTATGGTTATGGATAAAGACGAACGGGTGAGGGCCAACAGATTGGCTCTTTTGTCCCAGGCCGGCGCACTCATAGAGAAAGTCGGAGACTTGGGATCATTATAGGAGGTGTGTTTTATGGAACGACGTGAATTTTTGAAGAAGACCGTTGCGCTTGGCCTTGGGGCCGGAGTCATGTTTTTGCCGAAGGGGTTGCGCGGCGTAGCGGCTCACGCGGCGGCTGAGGAGGCGGGACGTCCGGACTTGGTGGCTTTGAGGGGCGCTTTGCCCGCCGTGATGTTCGATAAAGGTATAGCGCTCTTGGGCGGCATGACCCGTTTTGTCAAAAATGGGCAGACGGTCGTCATAAAACCGAACATGTCATGGGACGTGTCGGAAGATTTGGCCGCCAACACGTCGCCCGCCCTTGTGGCAAGCGTCGTCAGGCATTGCCTCGACGCGGGAGCAAAGCGCGTCTACGTCATGGATAACTCCATAGAATACTGGGAGTCCTCTTTGAACGCGAGCGGCATAGGCGCGGCTGTGAAGTCGTCCGGCGGAGTCTACGCGCCTTCCGAAGACGCGAGATATTACCAAAAAATCGATGTGAAGGGCGCATCCGCGCTTCACGCCACGCAGATTCACGAAACGCTTCTCGAGAGCGACGTGATGATAAGCGTACCCGTGCTGAAGCACCACGGCGGGGCGGGGGTCAGTATTGCCATGAAAAACCTGATGGGTTGCGTATGGAATCGCCGCGAGTATCACGCTAAAGGGCTTCAGGAGTGCATAACGGACTTTCTTCGCGCCCGCAAGCCCGACCTCTCCATAGTCGACGCTTACCGCGTGGTCACGCGTCACGGGCCAAGGGGAGGCTCGCCCGACGATGTCGCGGAGATGAGAGCCCAGATAATATCGCCCGACCCGGTGGCCGCGGACGCCGCCGGAGCCAAAATGCTGAACCGCGAGCCCTCTGACATAGGACATATAAAGCTCGCCGCCGCCGCCGGCTTCGGGCAAATCGATCTGACAAAACTCAGAATAGAGCGCGTTACCGTCTAATTCTTAATTATACGAGGTTTGAAATGGACAAAAACAAAAAGCGTATATTCTACAGGGGTTTGTCATGGGGTCGCTATCTTGTGGCTTTTGGCGTCCTGGCTCTCTTTATTTTATGTTATGTAGGATACAGGCACGTTTTCTACGATATAGACCACAACATCGTGTGGCGTCTTACGAGGGCGCAGATTACCGTCGGGCTCATAGACATTAACAGCGTCTCGTTTCTCGTGGTTTTCTTGGTAGCCATCCTCGCTGGACGATGGTATTGCTCTGTTTTATGTCCATTTGGGGCTTTGCAGGAAACGGTATGGAGAATCGCGGGCTTCTTCAAAAACAGAATCTTCAAAAAACGCTCGCGTTATATCTCCCCATTCGCGTTACGCTATTTCGTTCCCACGCTTGCCGGCGTTGGCTTGGCTTTCCATTTACCGTATCTGTTCATCCCCGTAGGCCCGATGTCGAGCTTCGGGCGAGGGATGCGTACCATCTACATTTTCATGACGGAGGGCGTGTCCTCTTTGACGTTCACGATGCTGGTTTCGCTTGTGATCTTCGCGTTCGTATTGGCTTTGGCGGCCACGAGAGGGCGGAGGTTCTGTGACTGGTGTCCGGCCGGGATTTTGCTTGGCGTGTGCGCCAACGCCGCGCCTATGCGGATGCGCTTGGATAAAGAAAAATGCGTATCATGCGGAAGCTGTGAGCGCGTATGCCCCATGAACTGCGTCGACACAAAAAACAAAACGCTTGAAAACGACCGCTGTGTCCTTTGCATGAACTGCGCCGCGCAATGCCCAAAGGGAGCCTTGAGTTACGGTATGCCCAAACGGGACGAGAAAGAAGACCGCCGCGCGTTTTTGAGAGACAAAAGCGGGGTGTTGGCGTTTTTGTCGTCTTGTATCTACGTCGGCGGAGCGACTTTCAGCGCTATTGGCGCTCAGCGCGAACGCGAAGCGCAAAAGGCCGCCGCAACGAAGAACCAGTTCACGAATCCCGTCTTGCAGGATTTGTACGTAGCGCCCCCGGGCGCTATAAACGCCGAGAACTACCTTTCCCGTTGCATAGGATGTCAGGCCTGCGCCGCCGCCTGTCCTGTGGGGATAATACGCGCTAACGTCGAAAGCGGTTTGTTTCCGAGGCTTGACTATACGAAAGGGTACTGCCAATACAACTGCACGATTTGCTCGGAAACATGCCCCACTAACGCATTGCGGGCTCTGAGCGTTGAGGAAAAACGCAAAACGCGCATAGGTTTTTCGTTCTTGAATCGCTCACGTTGTTTGGTCGTTACCAAAGGGCAGTCTTGCGGAGCCTGCGCGGAGGTCTGTCCCACTCACGCGCTTCGCATGGAGCCTTCAAAAACCAACTCATCCCTGACCGTTCCGGTATTCGACCCCGACTACTGCATAGGTTGCGGCGGATGTTTCAACGTATGCCCCGCCGAGCCCCGTGCCTTCGTCGTGTCGGGCGTTCCCGCCCAAACGCTGACCCCGGGCGTCCGTCCGCCGGACAAACTCGAGGAAGGGCAACAGGGCGGACAGTTCAAAGCCGGAGATGATTTCCCGTTTTAGAATTATACTCACCGCACTAAACGAGTCAGGATATACTCTAAAACAGCCGGGCGAAACTTCGCCCGGCTGTTCTGTATCGCGCGTCGCGCTATTTATCTTTTCCGTTTCATCCCCGCATAGGCGAGGGGTAGCAGGGCGAGGGCGAAAACTCCAGCCCCTGCGTCGCAACCGCCGCCGCTACTGGAATTGCCGAAGATCATCCGCCCGTTGACGATAACGACCGTGTTGGCTCCGCTCATCGTTGGGGGATAGGGATTCGTCCCGTTGCCCTGGTCTGTGACTTCCGTGCGTCCGCCTGTGATGGAGATTGTTCCGCTCCCGTTGCCGGCGTTGATAGCGTCGCCAGTTCCGCTGTTGGAGGCCACTACGTTTGCCGTGCCTGTGATGGTGATGTCTCCTCCGGCTTTTATGGTTGGCTCTGTGTCGCCCGTGCCGGTCACGATTGCTTTGACTGTTCCGCTGTCGATGATGATGTCTCCTTCTGAGGAAATGGCAGGGCCGTTTGTGTTCTCTACCGTGAGAGTATTGTCCGCCTCGCCGGTTATTTTGAGAGCGCCGTTACCCGTCTTGGTGATTTTGGGGACGTTTACGTTATTTGTTATGTGAATCGTTATTTCTTCCGTCTCGGAGGCGATTTTTATCTCGTCTGTGAGGTCGCCGGTCAGAGTCAGGGTTTTCGTCGTAGCGTCCCATGTCCAGCCTGATCCAGACGCGTTGTCGGCGAGGTTTATTTGGTCGCCGCCGATGGTGACGTTGTTTTGTGGGTCGAGAGTAGGCGGCGGGGGCGCATACGCCGCCGCTTCTATCTTCAGTGGTGTGCTGATATTACCCGCCGCGTCCTGCACAACGACGTCAATATCCTTCGCGCCCGCCGTGAGGGTGACGGCTTTGCCACTAACCGCTCCAATAGAAACCGCGCCGAGAGAAGTTTCGGCTTTGACCGCCGTATTTGCCGGGGCGGTCGCGCCGCTTGCAACCACGAGATAATACGCCGTTCCCGCTTCGTTGGTGGTGAAGCCGATGGCCGCCGCCGTGTCGCTTGTGCGGTTGACTGTTCCCGCTGTGAGAATTGGCGCGGTGATGTCGAACAGCGTGACCGCCGCTGTTCCCGCTGTGCTGGGCGTAACTGAACCCACATACGCTATCCCGCCTGTGGTAATGACCACGCTCTTTGCGCTACTCGCCGGAAGCCAGAAATATAGTTTGCCGTCGTTGTCTGTCTTTACGTCCTTAATACCATAAACGCCGCTTGCCGCGTCTGGCGTATCCGAGCAGGCCACGCCGCCTATGCTGCCCGCGGTTATCGCGGAATTGAGAGCGGCGGGGCTGCCCACCGTCAGGGTAGTCATGTACACATTGGAACCTGTGCCGTTCGCGCCGTTGGTCGCCGTGGCCTCATTAGACATAGCTCCACCTGTACGGCGCACGCTGCCGCCGGTAATCGTTAGAGTGCCGCCACTGCCGGCCATAGCGTCAAGGCTGCCGCCGCCGATACCAGCGGCGTTGATTCCGGTCGCGTTCACCGTGCCGCCGGTAATCGTTACAGCACCGCCAGCGCCGCTGTCACCGCTGCCGCCTATACCAGCGCCGCCGTTTCCTCCGGTCGCGTTTACCGTACCGCCTGTAATCGTTACAGCGCCGCCATTGCCGAAGCTGCCGCCGTTGCCGCCGCCGCCGATACCCGCGCCGAGGATTCCTCCGGTCGCGTTCACCGTACCGCTGTTAATCGTTACAGCGCCGCCAGTGCTGCCAGTGTTGCCGCCGCCGCCTATACCAGCGCCGCCGTCTCCTCCGGTCGCGTTCACCGTGCCGCTTCCGGAAATGGTCAACGCCGCGCCTGCCAGCACATGGATTCCCGCTCTGTACAAACCGCTTTTCAGCGTGTTCGTGCCTTGCAGCGTGAGGCTCACCGTCGCGCCGTTCATATTAAAGGCAACGGCGTAATTAGTCGCGCTTACGTCTATGTTTACGCCGTTGAGTGTAATGTTGACGGCGGTTAAGCCCGAATCCACGGCGATTTTGTCGGTCGTGGTCGTGCCCGGCGTAGCCATGCTGATGGTGTATGTGCCGTTTGCCGTTATGGTGAGGGTGTTGCTTGCGAAGGAATACCCCGCCGCGTCGCCGGTGATGTCGAACGCGCCCACCGTGATCGCGTGAGCCGTCCGCGTGAACGCCGGGACGAGGGTGAGCGTCATCACCAGCGTGAGCAGTATAAACAGAACTTTTTTGTTCATGACTTTCTCTCCTTTTGTTTTTTTGATTTTCTGCCTATCTGCCTGAATCAGATAAACAACGCACAAAGTCTTACCGTTAGCGACAACGGGCGAACACAGTTCGCCCCTACAATTAACGGGTTATACCGGTAGGGGCGACCTGTGGTCGCCCGCTTTACCTTGGCCAAGCAGATAGGCAGATTTGATTTTTAGCTTGCGAGTTTACCTTTCAAAAAAGAACGCGCAAAAAAGGCGGCCATCTTCCGTAACACGGAAAACAGCCGCCCGGTGGCGCGAGTATATGCGTTTTTAAGGCACAACCAAAGGACAGACTTATACTCTGTCTGTCTGTCTGTCTGTCTGTCTGTCTGTCTGTCTGTCTGTCTGTCTGTCTGTCTGTCTGTCTGTCTGTCTGTCTGTCTGTCTGTCAAAACTGTTGCACAATCAGCCATAAATGTCAAGTCCTTTCTGTGAACTCTTAAACAACGCGCCGAAAGCGCGGGCGCTTTCTTATTCGCTGTTTCATTTATAGCATATTTGAAGTCAAAAAATAGAAAGGTGTCTAAATCGTTACCTTTCTCTTGAATTGAGAGTGGAGAGTGGAGAATTGTTTGCGTTCTTCATTCTCAATTCTCCACTCTCAATTCTCAATTCAGTTCATCATGCCTTGGATTTGATCCAGAGGCAAACTGACACTCTCAGCTATGATGTCCGGCGATATTCCGCGAACCAACAGGTTACGGGCTACTTCGCGCTTACCTTCTTCTCTGCCTTCTTTTCTGCCCCTCGCTAACAGGTCATCCGCTTGGTCTCTCAAAGCTATCGGTATATACATACTTTTCCCCTCCTCTTTGTATTGCCGCAAAATCTCGCTATGCTCCGTAAAGAGCAGAAGATAAGAAAATCCCCTGTAATTATCATTTGCATACAGGGGATACTTCTATATTCGGTAAAAAGGATTGGCTTGTCAGTTCATCATGCCTTGGATTTGTTCCAGAGGCAAACCGGCGCTTTTGGCGATAACATCTGGGGTAAATCCATTGGCAAGAAGGTTGCGCGCCATTTCGCGCTTACCTTCTTCTCTGCCCCTCGCTAACAGGTCATCCGCTTGGTCTCTCAAAGCTATCGGTATATACATACTTTTCCCCTCCTCTTTGTATTGCCGCAAAA
>BNVG01000038.1 GCA_025997935.1 Synergistales bacterium
GGAGAGTCGGTATCATAGAGCCGCTGGGTATCCAGAAGGCCTGTATAACAAAAGTCCTTATGATAAGGGCCAATATGAGAGCCCATATGACTGTCTCTATGGTCTCTCTCCACCAAGGTTTAGCCGCCACTGACGCCAAAACAAAATCCCCCATTCAAACTCTAAAATCCAAATTCCAAGATTTAATTATAGCACTTACGCGCGCGTTCAAAATTAATTTTCGCGCTTCATTATTGGCCCGGCAAAAACGAGCGATAACCGAACACGATAGCCGCCGCGAACACGAACCCCAAAAGCGTCCTGAGGTACAAAACCCAAAGATCCCCCCCAGGCATTTCCCCCTTTTGAATCTTCACGACGACGCGAGCTATCAAGAGCGCCCCGCCAAACGAAGCCAAAGCCATCAACGCGTATATATTATTTTGCGGCAATCCAAAAACCTCCTAATTTTATATGTTATATTTTGATTATAATCCTGTTCGCTCTTTCTTTCGCGCCTAAAAAATGCAATAATAACAAAGTTTTTGTTTCACGCGGCTTATAACGCTTGTACTAATATGGTAGAAACTGGAGGCAGTACTGATTCATGCAGAAAGACAGAATTCGTAATTTGGCGATAGTGGCTCACATCGACCACGGCAAGACAACCCTTATCGACTCGATTTTCAAAGCGGCCCAGACCTTCAGCGAGCACTCGAAAACGGTCGAGCGCGTTATGGACAGCGGCGCGTTAGAGCGCGAGCGTGGCATAACCATCCGCTCAAAGCCCTGCACAGTCGAGTGGAAAGGCTACCAGATAAATATCATCGATACGCCCGGACACGCGGATTTTTCTGGCGAAGTCGAGCGCGTCCTCTCCACCGTCGACTCCGTCATCCTGATAGTGGACGCCAACGAGGGCCCTATGCCTCAGACGCGCTACGTCCTGAAGCACGCCCTTTCCATAGGGATGAAACCGCTTCTTTTTATAAACAAAGTAGACCGACCCGGCGCCGACCCCCAGGGCGCTCTCAACGCGACTTTCGACCTGTTCTTCGAGCTCGGCGCGACGGACGAACAGGCGGATTTTCCGGTTATTTACGGCTCCGGCCTCGCTGGTTGGGCCGTGAACGACCTCGAAAAGAACCCGGACAGAGACAGCATGGACGACCTCTTTCAGGCCATCATTGATTATGTTCCGCCGCCTGACGTGAATCCCGACGCCCCGTTCCTTATGCAGGTAAGCACTTTGGCCTGGAACGAGTACGTGGGACGTATAGGTTGCGGCAAGATTTTGCAGGGCAAAGTCCGTAAGGGTGATCCATTTTTGCGTACATCCACGAAGTGGCTGACCAATGACCATAGCGTCGGCAACTGGGAAGTCACCGGCACAGAAACGGCCCGAGTGGTCAATCTCTGGGTGACGCGGGGCTTAGAGCGCGTCGAGATAGACGAGGTCGGCGCGGGTGACATTGTATGGCTGACCGGCTCGCATGAGATAGACATAGGCGACACGTTTTGCGCGCCCGAGCTTGAGGGCCGTCATCTGCCCCCGCTCTCTATCGAGGAGCCGACGGTGTCCATGTTCTTTTTGGTGAACTCGGGGCCGTTCGCCGGGCGCGAGGGGCAGGCCATCACTCTGCGCCAGCTGAAAGCGCGGTTAGAGCGCGAAATGCACGTCAATGTATCGCTTCGCATGGAGGACTTAGGACGCCCAGACGGCGTGAAGGTCTCCGGGCGCGGCGAGCTTCAGCTTGGCATTCTGATAGAGGAAATGAGGCGCGAGGGCATGGAGTTTTGCGTCTCGAAGCCTGAAGTCATCACCGAAACCAGAGACGGAAAACTCATGGAGCCGTGCGAGCAGCTCATCATCGACGTGCCGGACGAATATCAGGGAGTGGTGTTCGAGAAAGTCTCAGGGCGCAAAGGGCGCGTCAAAAATATCGACAACCAGGAGCGCGGAACGCTTCGTATAGAGTTCGAGATACCGACCCGCGGGCTTATCGGCTATAGGGGCGAGTTTTTGACGGATACGCGGGGCTTGGGGATAATGTCAAGCTGCTTCATAGGCTACACTCCTTGGGTGGGGGAGCTATCGGGACGCGGGCGCGGCGCTCTCGTGAGCCTCGACACGGGCGAGTCCACAAGCTATCAGCTCGAAAACCTTCAGGAGCGCGGCTCTCTCTTCATAGCGCCGCTCGAGCAGGTCTACAACGGCATGATAATAGGCGAAAACGCCCGCCCCGGCGATATGCCCTGCAACCCGACCAAGAAAAAACAGCAGACCAACCACCGCTCCGCCACAAAGGACGCCACGATAAAGTTAGATGTGCCTATACGCATGTCGCTCGACAAGGCCATAGAATGGATAGAGAACGACGAACTTGTAGAGGTTACGCCGCAAAGCGTGCGGCTTCGCAAGGCCATACTGGACGATATGGAGCGTCGCAAGGCGTTGCGGAGAGAACCGAAACTTTGACATTGTTATTATTGTCATTTCAATCTTCGAAATGTTGTGATAACATATGCTTATAAGTAACAATATATTGTTTTCAAAACTATATTAAGGGGAGGAATTGTTTATGCGTAATAGGTTTGTTGTAGCGGTTCTCGCCGTTGCGTTGCTTTTCGCGGTTTGCGGGGAAGCTCTGGCGAAGGAAACTCTCATCATCTACACGTCCATGAAAGAGTCCCTCATCGGAGGGATCGTCGAGGGCTTTAACAAAAAGTTCCCCGACATCGCTGTCGATTATCAGTCGGCGGGGGCGGGTAAGCTCATGGCCAAAATAGCGGCTGAGCGTGAAAGCGGAAAGATCTTGGCCGATATGATTTGGACGAGCGAGGTGCCGGACTTTTACAGCATGAAGCAGCAGGGCATCTTGGAGCAATACAAGACTCCGCTGATAGGCGAAATTCTGAACCCCTTCGACGACTACGATGGTCACTTCACGGCGGCTCGTCTCGGGACTCTCGGCATCGCCATCAACACCGACCAGATCAAAACTCCGCCCACGCAGTGGTCAGACCTCTTCAAGCCCGAGTATAAGGGAGCCTTCGGCATAGCCGACCCGGCGCTTTCCGGAACTTCCTACATGAGCGTAGCGTTGTTGGACAAGCAGTTCGGCTGGGAGTTCTTCGACAAGCTGTACGGCAACAAGGCCAGAATTGGCAAGGGATCGGGTCAGGTTGTTGACGACACCGCCTCCGGCGAGCTTGCGGCCAGCCTTGCCGTCGACTACATCACCAACGATAAAATAGCCAAGGGCGCGCATATCGCTCTTTACTATCCCCCGGAGTTGCTAATGGCCCCAAGCCCGATAGCCATTTTCAAGAACTCCCCCAACATCGAGGCCGCGAAGAAGTTCTTAGACTACCTGCTTTCCCACGACGCTCAGGTTTTGGTAGCCGGCGAGGGCACTCTGTCCGTCCGCACGGACGTGAAAAACGCCGACGGCTTCATGCTTCCCGAGGCGCAGGACGCCTTGAAGCGCGCCATCAAGATAGACTACCTCGAGATGATGGCCGGCAAAGAAGCGCTGATCAAGAAGTTCACCGACACATTGCAGGGCAAGAAATAACTCGCTTACTGACTTATCGGCGCGGGACGGGATACCTCCGTCCCGCGTTTTTGTAAGGTTTTTCGAGAGGATGATGACCCATAATGGAAGAAATAATAAAGATTGAGGGGATAGTCAAGAACTACGGTAAACACAAGGTTCACGACGGTCTCGACCTCGCGGTTCAAAGGGGTGAGTGCTTCACTCTGCTTGGGCCGTCCGGCTGCGGCAAGACGGTGTTGCTTCGCCTCATAGCCGGCTTCGAGCAGCCTGACGCCGGGAAAATCAGCATAGGCGACACGGTTGTGACAGACCCTGCGGGCGGGGTGAACTTCTCCCCCGACAGCCGCGGCATAGGCATGGTTTTTCAGGACTATGCCGTGTGGCCTCATATGAGCGTGTTCGACAACGTCACATATCCCCTGAAGCTCGCGGGCGTCTCTAAAGACGAGATGCTGGCGCGAGGTATGGAGACAATAGCGATGGTCGGCATGGAGGGGCTCGACAAGCGCCTGCCCTCCGAGCTTTCGGGCGGGCAGCAACAGCGCGTGGCGCTGGCCCGCGCCCTCATAGCCAAGCCCTCTCTTATGCTTTTGGACGAACCCTTAACCAACCTCGACGCCAATCTGCGCGAGGAGATGCGCTTCGAGATAAAAGAGCTTCAGCGCAAACTTGACATAACGGTTTTCTACGTCACGCACGATCAGGAAGTGGCTTTGGCCATATCGGACCGTATAGCCATAATGGACGACGTGGGGAAAATTCGCCAGATAGGAAGCCCGTGGGACATTTTCGAAAGTCCGGCTGACCCGTTTGTGTTCAGCTTCATGGGCATAGCGAATTTCCTTCCCGTAAAGCGTAGCGGCAAAGATTATCTCGTCGGAAACGGAAGTCAGATAATCAACTGGGAAAAACCCTCCAACGACTCTTCCGACTGGGTAGCGGGTTTTCGTCCGTCTGACGTGGAGATAGCCCACGGCGGGGATGGTTTGCGCGGCGTGATAAAGCGCGCGAGCTTCCTCGGCGCGACTATGGATTATCTCGTCGATATAGACGGGACGCACCTGCGTACGAGCGTCGAGACCCACGAGGCGTTAGCCAAAGACCTCATGTTCAAAGACGACGAGCCCTGCGTGATTAGCTTCCGCAACCTGCTTTGGTTTGACGCGGAAAGCCTCAAGGGCATCGAAAAACAATTGGAAGGAAAGGGGGCTATGGCATGAGCGGCCAAATGAAAGGCTTACAGCAGCGGCACGATTTCGGCGTGGCTCCGGTTATTTTGTTTTTGTCTATCGCTGTCCTTGTCATAGTGGTGGCGGTTCCCGTTCTGCTCATTCTGTTTAACGCTTTCTGGGTGGACGGCAGATTCAACTTAGCCGACGTCATTAAGGTGATAAGCGAGCCGGACACTTATCAGGCGCTCATAAACTCCCTCATCATCTCAGCCGGCACCACTGTCGGCAGCACAATCGTCGGCACGTTCTTCGCCTGGCTCGTCACGCGCACGGACCTTCCCTATAAGGGCTTTATGAAAGCCATGTTCCTCGTTCCCTTCATGCTTCCGTCGTTTATAGGAGCTATGGCGTGGAAAATGCTCCTCTCCCCCCGCGCGGGCTTCATCAACCGCTTCTTTATGCGCGAGTTCGGCTTCGACGGCCCTATTTTCAACATTTACAGCTATGCCGGGATAATTTTGGTCGAGATAATGTACCTCTTCCCGTTCGTGTTCATACAAGTCTGCGGCGCGCTTGAGCGTATGGATCCGACGCTTGAGGAGTCGGCGCGCATATCGGGCGCCGGGCTTTTCACCATAACGCGCAAGATAACCATTCCGCTGGTGCTGCCGAGCATCCTGTCGGGCGCGCTTTTGATTATGCTCTACTCCATGGCGCACTTCGGGACGGTGGCTGTCTTGGGCATCGAAAATGGCATTTTCAACATTCCAACGCTGATATATCAGCGCATTCACCAAAGCGCGGGCAGCTTCGCGTCCATAAGAACGGGTACGGTGCTGGCGACGGTCTTGGTCATCACGGCGGCGTTCATTATCTGGCTTCAGGGCAAAATCCTGACTCACGGGCATTATCAGATTATAGCCGGCAAGAGCTTCCGTCCGATGGAGCTGAAACTCCGCGCCCTCAAGGTTCCGCTCTTCATATTCTGCATAGCCTACATCGCTTTCACGATAGTGCTGCCGACTGTGGTTATATTCTTGGTCGGCGGTCTCAAAACTTACGGCCTGCCGTTCACGTGGGAAAACCTCTCGCTTACCAATTACAAGCACATACTGTTCGAGTACAAGCTCACTAAGGACGCCATCTGGAACAGCGTCACTTTAGGGTTCTCCGCTGCGGTCATAACGATGTTCGCGGGCGTCATGATCTCTTACGTCATAGTCAAAATGAAGGTGCGGGGCAAGGGTATTCTGGAGTTTTTGGGTATGCTCCCGTTCTCCGTTCCAGGTTCGGTCATCGCTCTCGGCGTCATTTTGGCATGGAGCGGCAAGTACGGCGTGAACCTCTACAACACGGTCTGGATAATCCTCGTGGCCTACATCGCCCGCTATATGGCGTTTTCGTTACGCGCAAACTCGGCGGCTTTGGAACAGGTGCACGACTCGCTTATGGAGGCGGCTCGCGTCTGCGGCGCGTCGATGTGGCAGACCTTGCGCGACATCGTCCTGCCCCTTGTGAGACCCGGCATGATAGCGGCGTTCTTCCTGATTTTCCTGCCGTCTTTGCGTGAGCTTACGGTGTCCATCATGCTATATGCTCCGACCACGCGCACGATAGGCGTGGCTATATACACGCTAAACGAAGACGGAGACACAGTTGGCTCCGCCGCTCTGGCCGGTATAGCCCTCATCCTTATCGTCGTCGGTCAGACCCTTATAAACCGCTTCACCGCGCGGAAGGGGGCAAAATAATATGTCTCACGTACGACTTGTTAGCGTGACCAAGCGATTCGGCGACGTAACAGCCGTCAACGGTCTCAACTTAGAAATAGGCAAGGGAGAATGCTTCTCTATGCTCGGACCCTCCGGTTGCGGCAAGACGACAACTCTGCGTATGGTGGCCGGCTTCGAGGACCTGAGCGAGGGCGAGGTTTACGTGGGCGACCGCCTTATCTCCTCGCCCGCTAAAAACTATTATCTGCCGCCCGAGAAGCGCGATTTCGGCATGGTTTTTCAGGCTTTCGCCGTCTGGCCGCACCTCTCGGTCTATGAAAACGTGGCCTTCCCTCTGCGTATTCGTAAGCTCCCCGCCGCCGAGATAGAAAAGCGTACCAAAGACGCGCTCGCCTCCACAAACCTTCTTCCAGCCGCCAATGACAGCCCTGACAACCTCTCGGGCGGCGGTAAACAGCGCGTGGCCTTAGCCAGGGCTCTGGCTATCAACCCTGACGTCATGCTTTTGGACGAGCCTCTTTCGAGCCTCGACCCGCACCTGCGCGAGGAGATGCGCTTTGAGATAAAAGACCTACAGCGACAATACGGCTTCTCCATACTCTACGTCACTCACGACCAGGCCGAGGCGATGGCCTTATCCGACCGCATCCTCGTCATGAAATTAGGCGTCGTGCAGCAAATAGACACGCCGCTCAACGTCTACAACAAGCCGGCGAACAAGTTCGTGTTCAGCTTTATCGGCCTGTCGAACTTTCTTGAGCTCGCCTGGAACGAAAACGGAGAGCCGGTGCTCAGCGGAGAAAGCGGCTCTTCGCATACCATTCCGTCCGGCTTGCTTCCGAGCGATGTCGCGCGAGGCGCGGTCGGGACGCCGTTCTCTTTGGCGAGCCGCCCGTCCGAGATCGACTTCGTCAGCGCGGAAAGCGGCGAGGGACTCAAGGGCGTCGTCAGCCGCAAGTCCTTTTTGGGTGAAATCATAGACTATCAAATTAAAATCGGCGTGCAGGAAATGCGCGTACAGAAGGGTCGCCGCGCCCCCGGCCCCGAGGTTGGCGAGACCTGTGCTCTTCGCCTTCTCCGTCCGTTCTTCTATAGCGCATAGAAAAGGTATCTGTTGACCGCCCCTTTTGGGGCGGTTTTTTAATTTACAGAATTTACAAGAGCGACGCCGCCCAAAAAAATGGATGATCTTCTCGATTAGTACAAGTTAAAAGGGCGCGAATTTGAGCCTTTGAAATATTGAAATTGTACTTGTCAATAATTGCTCAAAGTGCTAAACTTTCCGTTGTTTCTGTCAAATTTCTCTTTTGCCATTTTTGTTCCCTCCTGTACATAAATCACATAACATTAGGAGAGAACCTTCTCTCCTTTATTTGCCACTACCAACTCAACGCAAACTCGGGGATAAATCTACCGAAACAACGGAAAGTTTAGCACTTTGAGCAATTATTGACAAGTACAATTTCAATATTTCAAAGGCTCAAATTCGCGCCCTTTTAACTTGTACTAATCGAGAAGATCATCCATTTTTTTGGGCGGCGTCGCTCTTGTAAATTCTGTAAATTAAAAAACCGCCCCAAAAGGGGCGGTCAACAGATACCTTTTCTATGCGCTATAGAAGAACGGACGGAGAAGGCGAAGAGCACAGGTCTCGCCAACCTCGGGGCCGGGGGCGCGGCGACCCTTCTGTACGCGCATTTCCTGCACGCCGATTTTAATTTGATAGTCTATGATTTCACCCAAAAAGGACTTGCGGCTGACGACGCCCTTGAGTCCCTCGCCGCTTTCCGCGCTGACGAAGTCGATCTCGGACGGGCGGCTCGCCAAAGAGAACGGCGTCCCGACCGCGCCTCGCGCGACATCGCTCGGAAGCAAGCCGGACGGAATGGTATGCGAAGAGCCGCTTTCTCCGCTGAGCACCGGCTCTCCGTTTTCGTTCCAGGCGAGCTCAAGAAAGTTCGACAGGCCGATAAAGCTGAACACGAACTTGTTCGCCGGCTTGTTGTAGACGTTGAGCGGCGTGTCTATTTGCTGCACGACGCCTAATTTCATGACGAGGATGCGGTCGGATAAGGCCATCGCCTCGGCCTGGTCGTGAGTGACGTAGAGTATGGAGAAGCCGTATTGTCGCTGTAGGTCTTTTATCTCAAAGCGCATCTCCTCGCGCAGGTGCGGGTCGAGGCTCGAAAGAGGCTCGTCCAAAAGCATGACGTCAGGGTTGATAGCCAGAGCCCTGGCTAAGGCCACGCGCTGTTTACCGCCGCCCGAGAGGTTGTCAGGGCTGTCATTGGCGGCTGGAAGAAGGTTTGTGGAGGCGAGCGCGTCTTTGGTACGCTTTTCTATCTCGGCGGCGGGGAGCTTACGAATACGCAGAGGGAAGGCCACGTTTTCATAGAC
The DNA here is from genome assembly GCA_025997935.1 of Synergistales bacterium. GTDB lineage: Bacteria > Synergistota > Synergistia > Synergistales > Aminobacteriaceae > BNVG01. The sequence goes on from BNVG01000038.1 coordinate 8,842, forward strand.
CGAGAGGTGCGGCCAGACGGCGAAAGCCTGAAAAACCATGCCGAAATCGCGCTTCTCGGGCGGCAGATAATAGTTTTTAGCGGGCGAGGAGATAAGGCGGTCGCCCACGTAAACCTCGCCCTCGCTCAGGTCCTCGAAGCCGGCCACCATACGCAGAGTTGTCGTCTTGCCGCAACCGGAGGGTCCGAGCATAGAGAAGCATTCTCCCTTGCCTATTTCTAAGTTGAGACCGTTGACGGCTGTTACGTCGCCGAATCGCTTGGTCACGCTAACAAGTCGTACGTGAGACATATTATTTTGCCCCCTTCCGCGCGGTGAAGCGGTTTATAAGGGTCTGACCGACGACGATAAGGATGAGGGCTATACCGGCCAGAGCGGCGGAGCCAACTGTGTCTCCGTCTTCGTTTAGCGTGTATATAGCCACGCCTATCGTGCGCGTGGTCGGAGCATATAGCATGATGGACACCGTAAGCTCACGCAAAGACGGCAGGAAAATCAGGAAGAACGCCGCTATCATGCCGGGTCTCACAAGGGGCAGGACGATGTCGCGCAAGGTCTGCCACATCGACGCGCCGCAGACGCGAGCCGCCTCCATAAGCGAGTCGTGCACCTGTTCCAAAGCCGCCGAGTTTGCGCGTAACGAAAACGCCATATAGCGGGCGATGTAGGCCACGAGGATTATCCAGACCGTGTTGTAGAGGTTCACGCCGTACTTGCCGCTCCATGCCAAAATGACGCCGAGAGCGATGACCGAACCTGGAACGGAGAACGGGAGCATACCCAAAAACTCCAGAATACCCTTGCCCCGCACCTTCATTTTGACTATGACGTAAGAGATCATGACGCCCGCGAACATCGTTATGACCGCAGCGGAGAACCCTAAAGTGACGCTGTTCCAGATGGCGTCCTTAGTGAGCTTGTACTCGAACAGTATGTGCTTGTAATTGGTAAGCGAGAGGTTTTCCCACGTGAACGGCAGGCCGTAAGTTTTGAGACCGCCGACCAAGAATATAACCACAGTCGGCAGCACTATCGTGAAAGCGATGTAGGCTATGCAGAATATGAAGAGCGGAACCTTGAGGGCGCGGAGTTTCAGCTCCATCGGACGGAAGCTCTTGCCGGCTATAATCTGATAATGCCCGTGAGTCAGGATTTTGCCCTGAAGCCAGATAATGAACGCCGCCGTGATGACCAAGACCGTCGCCAGCACCGTACCCGTTCTTATGGACGCGAAGCTGCCCGCGCTTTGGTGAATGCGCTGATATATCAGCGTTGGAATGTTGAAAATGCCATTTTCGATGCCCAAGACAGCCACCGTCCCGAAGTGCGCCATGGAGTAGAGCATAATCAAAAGCGCGCCCGACAGGATGCTCGGCAGCACCAGCGGAATGGTTATCTTGCGCGTTATGGTGAAAAGCCCGGCGCCCGATATGCGCGCCGACTCCTCAAGCGTCGGATCCATACGCTCAAGCGCGCCGCAGACTTGTATGAACACGAACGGGAAGAGGTACATTATCTCGACCAAAATTATCCCGGCATAGCTGTAAATGTTGAAAATAGGGCCGTCGAAGCCGAACTCGCGCATAAAGAAGCGGTTGATGAAGCCCGCGCGGGGGGAGAGGAGCATTTTCCACGCCATAGCTCCTATAAACGACGGAAGCATGAAGGGAACGAGGAACATGGCTTTCATAAAGCCCTTATAGGGAAGGTCCGTGCGCGTGACGAGCCAGGCGAAGAACGTGCCGACGATTGTGCTGCCGACAGTGGTGCCGGCTGAGATGATGAGGGAGTTTATGAGCGCCTGATAAGTGTCCGGCTCGCTTATCACCTTAATGACGTCGGCTAAGTTGAATCTGCCGTCCACCCAGAAAGCGTTAAACAGAATGAGCAGAACGGGAACCGCCACCACTATGACAAGGACAGCGATAGACAAAAACAAAATAACCGGAGCCACGCCGAAATCGTGCCGCTGCTGTAAGCCTTTCATTTGGCCGCTCATGCCATAGCCCCCTTTCCTTCCAATTGTTTTTCGATGCCCTTGAGGCTTTCCGCGTCAAACCAAAGCAGGTTGCGGAAGCTAATCACGCAGGGCTCGTCGTCTTTGAACATGAGGTCTTTGGCTAACGCCTCGTGGGTCTCGACGCTCGTACGCAGGTGCGTCCCGTCTATATCGACGAGATAATCCATAGTCGCGCCGAGGAAGCTCGCGCGCTTTATCACGCCGCGCAAACCATCCCCGCCGTGGGCTATCTCCACGTCAGACGGACGAAAACCCGCTACCCAGTCGGAAGAGTCGTTGGAGGGTTTTTCCCAGTTGATTATCTGACTTCCGTTTCCGACGAGATAATCTTTGCCGCTACGCTTTACGGGAAGGAAATTCGCTATGCCCATGAAGCTGAACACAAACGGGTCAGCCGGACTTTCGAAAATGTCCCACGGGCTTCCTATCTGGCGAATTTTCCCCACGTCGTCCATTATGGCTATACGGTCCGATATGGCCAAAGCCACTTCCTGATCGTGCGTGACGTAGAAAACCGTTATGTCAAGTTTGCGCTGAAGCTCTTTTATCTCGAAGCGCATCTCCTCGCGCAGATTGGCGTCGAGGTTGGTTAAGGGTTCGTCCAAAAGCATAAGAGAGGGCTTGGCTATGAGGGCGCGGGCCAGCGCCACGCGCTGTTGCTGCCCGCCCGAAAGCTCGGAGGGCAGGCGCTTGTCGAGCCCCTCCATGCCGACCATCGCTATTGTCTCCATACCTCGCGCCAGCATCTCGTCTTTAGAGACGCCCGCGAGCTTCAGGGGATATGTGACGTTGTCGAACACGCTCATATGAGGCCACACGGCATAGTCCTGAAAAACCATGCCTATGCCGCGGCTGTCGGGGGAGAAGTTCACCCCGCCCGCAGGGTCTGTCACAACCGTGTCGCCTATGCTGATTTTCCCGGCGTCAGGCTGCTCGAAGCCGGCTATGAGGCGAAGCAACACCGTCTTGCCGCAGCCGGACGGCCCAAGCAGAGTGAAGCACTCACCCCTTTGAACCGCGAGGTCGAGACCGTCGTGAACCTTGTGTTTACCGTAGTTCTTGACTATCCCCTCAATCTTTATTATTTCTTCCATTATGGGTCATCATCCTCTCGAAAAACCTTACAAAAACGCGGGACGGAGGTATCCCGTCCCGCGCCGATAAGTCAGTAAGCGAGTTATTTCTTGCCCTGCAATGTGTCGGTGAACTTCTTGATCAGCGCTTCTTTGCCGGCCATCATCTCGAGGTAGTCTATCTTGATGGCGCGCTTCAAGGCGTCCTGCGCCTCGGGAAGCATGAAGCCGTCGGCGTTTTTCACGTCCGTGCGGACGGACAGAGTGCCCTCGCCGGCTACCAAAACCTGAGCGTCGTGGGAAAGCAGGTAGTCTAAGAACTTCTTCGCGGCCTCGATGTTGGGGGAGTTCTTGAAAATGGCTATCGGGCTTGGGGCCATTAGCAACTCCGGGGGATAGTAAAGAGCGATATGCGCGCCCTTGGCTATTTTATCGTTGGTGATGTAGTCGACGGCAAGGCTGGCCGCAAGCTCGCCGGAGGCGGTGTCGTCAACAACCTGACCCGATCCCTTGCCAATTCTGGCCTTGTTGCCGTACAGCTTGTCGAAGAACTCCCAGCCGAACTGCTTGTCCAACAACGCTACGCTCATGTAGGAAGTTCCGGAAAGCGCCGGGTCGGCTATGCCGAAGGCTCCCTTATACTCGGGCTTGAAGAGGTCTGACCACTGCGTGGGCGGAGTTTTGATCTGGTCGGTGTTGATGGCGATGCCGAGAGTCCCGAGACGAGCCGCCGTGAAGTGACCATCGTAGTCGTCGAAGGGGTTCAGAATTTCGCCTATCAGCGGAGTCTTGTATTGCTCCAAGATGCCCTGCTGCTTCATGCTGTAAAAGTCCGGCACCTCGCTCGTCCAAATCATATCGGCCAAGATCTTTCCGCTTTCACGCTCAGCCGCTATTTTGGCCATGAGCTTACCCGCCCCCGCCGACTGATAATCGACAGCGATGTCGGGGAACTTTTTGTTAAAGCCCTCGACGATCCCTCCGATGAGGGACTCTTTCATGGACGTGTAGATGATGAGAGTTTCCTTCGCCAGAGCTTCCCCGCAAACCGCGAAAAGCAACGCAACGGCGAGAACCGCTACAACAAACCTATTACGCATAAACAATTCCTCCCCTTAATATAGTTTTGAAAACAATATATTGTTACTTATAAGCATATGTTATCACAACATTTCGAAGATTGAAATGACAATAATAACAATGTCAAAGTTTCGGTTCTCTCCGCAACGCCTTGCGACGCTCCATATCGTCCAGTATGGCCTTGCGAAGCCGCACGCTTTGCGGCGTAACCTCTACAAGTTCGTCGTTCTCTATCCATTCTATGGCCTTGTCGAGCGACATGCGTATAGGCACATCTAACTTTATCGTGGCGTCCTTTGTGGCGGAGCGGTGGTTGGTCTGCTGTTTTTTCTTGGTCGGGTTGCAGGGCATATCGCCGGGGCGGGCGTTTTCGCCTATTATCATGCCGTTGTAGACCTGCTCGAGCGGCGCTATGAAGAGAGAGCCGCGCTCCTGAAGGTTTTCGAGCTGATAGCTTGTGGACTCGCCCGTGTCGAGGCTCACGAGAGCGCCGCGCCCGCGTCCCGATAGCTCCCCCACCCAAGGAGTGTAGCCTATGAAGCAGCTTGACATTATCCCCAAGCCCCGCGTATCCGTCAAAAACTCGCCCCTATAGCCGATAAGCCCGCGGGTCGGTATCTCGAACTCTATACGAAGCGTTCCGCGCTCCTGGTTGTCGATATTTTTGACGCGCCCTTTGCGCCCTGAGACTTTCTCGAACACCACTCCCTGATATTCGTCCGGCACGTCGATGATGAGCTGCTCGCACGGCTCCATGAGTTTTCCGTCTCTGGTTTCGGTGATGACTTCAGGCTTCGAGACGCAAAACTCCATGCCCTCGCGCCTCATTTCCTCTATCAGAATGCCAAGCTGAAGCTCGCCGCGCCCGGAGACCTTCACGCCGTCTGGGCGTCCTAAGTCCTCCATGCGAAGCGATACATTGACGTGCATTTCGCGCTCTAACCGCGCTTTCAGCTGGCGCAGAGTGATGGCCTGCCCCTCGCGCCCGGCGAACGGCCCCGAGTTCACCAAAAAGAACATGGACACCGTCGGCTCCTCGATAGAGAGCGGGGGCAGATGACGGCCCTCAAGCTCGGGCGCGCAAAACGTGTCGCCTATGTCTATCTCATGCGAGCCGGTCAGCCATACAATGTCACCCGCGCCGACCTCGTCTATCTCGACGCGCTCTAAGCCCCGCGTCACCCAGAGATTGACCACTCGGGCCGTTTCTGTGCCGGTGACTTCCCAGTTGCCGACGCTATGGTCATTGGTCAGCCACTTCGTGGATGTACGCAAAAATGGATCACCCTTACGGACTTTGCCCTGCAAAATCTTGCCGCAACCTATACGTCCCACGTACTCGTTCCAGGCCAAAGTGCTTACCTGCATAAGGAACGGGGCGTCGGGATTCACGTCAGGCGGCGGAACATAATCAATGATGGCCTGAAAGAGGTCGTCCATGCTGTCTCTGTCCGGGTTCTTTTCGAGGTCGTTCACGGCCCAACCAGCGAGGCCGGAGCCGTAAATAACCGGAAAATCCGCCTGTTCGTCCGTCGCGCCGAGCTCGAAGAACAGGTCGAAAGTCGCGTTGAGAGCGCCCTGGGGGTCGGCGCCGGGTCGGTCTACTTTGTTTATAAAAAGAAGCGGTTTCATCCCTATGGAAAGGGCGTGCTTCAGGACGTAGCGCGTCTGAGGCATAGGGCCCTCGTTGGCGTCCACTATCAGGATGACGGAGTCGACGGTGGAGAGGACGCGCTCGACTTCGCCAGAAAAATCCGCGTGTCCGGGCGTATCGATGATATTTATCTGGTAGCCTTTCCACTCGACTGTGCAGGGCTTTGAGCGGATGGTTATGCCACGCTCGCGCTCTAACGCGCCGCTGTCCATAACGCGCTCGACCGTTTTCGAGTGCTCGCTGAAGGTCTGGGCCGCTTTGAAAATCGAGTCGATAAGGGTTGTCTTGCCGTGGTCGATGTGAGCCACTATCGCCAAATTACGAATTCTGTCTTTCTGCATGAATCAGTACTGCCTCCAGTTTCTACCATATTAGTACAAGCGTTATAAGCCGCGTGAAACAAAAACTTTGTTATTATTGCATTTTTTAGGCGCGAAAGAAAGAGCGAACAGGATTATAATCAAAATATAACATATAAAATTAGGAGGTTTTTGGATTGCCGCAAAATAATATATACGCGTTGATGGCTTTGGCTTCGTTTGGCGGGGCGCTCTTGATAGCTCGCGTCGTCGTGAAGATTCAAAAGGGGGAAATGCCTGGGGGGGATCTTTGGGTTTTGTACCTCAGGACGCTTTTGGGGTTCGTGTTCGCGGCGGCTATCGTGTTCGGTTATCGCTCGTTTTTGCCGGGCCAATAATGAAGCGCGAAAATTAATTTTGAACGCGCGCGTAAGTGCTATAATTAAATCTTGGAATTTGGATTTTAGAGTTTGAATGGGGGATTTTGTTTTGGCGTCAGTGGCGGCTAAACCTTGGTGGAGAGAGACCATAGAGACAGTCATATGGGCTCTCATATTGGCCCTTATCATAAGGACTTTTGTTATACAGGCCTTCTGGATACCCAGCGGCTCTATGATACCGACTCTCC
>BNVG01000039.1 GCA_025997935.1 Synergistales bacterium
TTAGACCCGCGCCGATTCTCGTTTTCGACGACTCCCTATCCGCCGTGGACGCCGACACCGACGCCAAAATCAGAACCGCCCTCAAAGAACGCCTCAAAGATGTGACGGCCATAATAATCTCGCACAGGATAGCCTCGCTGTCCGAGGCGGACATGATAGTGGTTCTGGAAAACGGACGCGTGGTTGAAACGGGCACGCCGACGGAACTGCTGCGCTCAGGCGGGGTTTATCGCAGGGTCAGCGATTTGCAGAACGGAGGGGATGGAAAGTCTAACGATCTCGGAACGCCGCTTTGAAAGTTTGTAGTAAATATAGATAATCATCAACGTGAATCGATCGCTGTCGTTGTGCAGCGGGTTTAGCCCAAAGAGTTTTTTTATTTGCTTTAGACGAAAAAGCGCGGTGTTGCGGTGTATGAAAAGCGACCTCGCGGTAGAGGTTATCTCCATGTTGTTCAGGATCAGCTTCTCTACCGTCTCGGCGAGATGACTGTGCGAATCTAATAGACGGCAATATTTTCCTAAAAAATGATCGAGAACGTCAGGCGGAATACGCGAGATTTCCGATTCAAGCGTGTAATCCTGAATGAAACTGATCTCCTGATCCCGCCCGAATATTCTCGCGTACCTGAGCGCCGACCGCGCCTCGGCCAAGCTGCTCCCGTATTCGCCGATGTTCCCCGGCGGATTGCCGACGCCGATTGTAACCGAAACGCGACAGCGGTTCAAAATAAATTTACAAAGATCTGAAAGATATTTATAAAGCTGCTTCCTTATCGGCCTGACGCCGCTCTCCAATTTTTTGCACAGCACAATTTGGTCGCTCGATAGCTGCGCGATGATGTCTTGACGGGAAAAACCCTCGTATGCGCTTATAGCGTACAGGACTGAACGCGGAACGCTTTCTTTCAGGGCGTCGGTCGCCTCGCGCGTTTTTATATCGATTACGCATACGGCTCTCGGCAACGTCAGATCATAGCCCAAATCTAACCCCGAAAGCGCTATATACGCGATATTCTCCGGCGTCACGGTAAAAAACATGCGATTAGCAAGAAAGGAATAATTATCCTGAGTGAGGTTTATTCTTTGGACAAGCGCCTCTCGCTCCTCAACGATACCGATAACCCCCCGCGCCATCTGTCTCAGGGAAAAATCAGTCCGGGCCGGGTCGTCCGAGACCAGCTCCATATACAAAGTCCATTCTCTCGAAACGGGCTCCCATACGCGCAATATGTTCCGAGCCTCGTGAGACGACTCGCTTTTTGGGGCCGCGTCCCGCGCCCTCCCCTCTCTGACGAAGGTCAACTGCCGATTATCGTCAAAAATTCTGACGTCGGCCGCCGGAAATATCTCAGCCATAGCGGCGAATACCTGTTCAACGTATTCTTTGCGCATGATGTCTCCTTTTAATCTGTTCGATGTCGTCCAACATCTCAGGAAATTGAAACTGATCATACAACGGCTTGGCCGACTGTTTCCATAAGTCCATAGGCTGCTCTGAGAGCGGAAATATCTTGACGCCGTAAGATTCGATAAGCCGTTTGCAGTTCTCGTTCATCCTGTCTAACTCTCCGCGCTGCCAGATGGTCGCCTCTTTTGCGGATTGGATAATGACGTTTCTCTGGGCTTCTGAAAGTTTTTGCCACGTGGCTTGAGTTGTGAGGAGCGCCGCGATGCTGAAAGAGAGGCTTATCTCGCTGACGACGCTCTGACATTCATAAAATTTCATGCCGAGGAAGTTTGAATAGGGGTTTTCCTGCCCGTCGACCAATCTTTGCTTGAGCGAGGTGTAAACGTCGCTGTAATCTATTTTAATGGGGACGGCCCCCACAAGCCTGAAATAGGCCTCCATGATGTCCTTGTTCATAATGCGGATTTTAAGCCCTTTAAGATCGCCCGGATGACGGATAAACCTGTCCTTAGTGGAAATATGCCGAAAGCCGGTCGACCAGAAACAGAGTCCGATTAGGCTATACGAGCGCAGGTCGTCGACGAAACTCTGGCCCGCTTTGCCGTCCAGCACGGCGTAGGCCTCCTCCGGGGAGTCAAATAGAAATGGAAGATCCAGAACAGCGATTCTTCCGCCGGTATAGGGAATGAGCGTGTTGGTGTCGCAAAAAATAATGTCTATCGAGCCGCTTTTGAGGATGTCGAGGAGCATCCGGTTGTTGCCGGAGTGCGAGATGGTGTGGACGTCCAACGCTATCGAGTTATTGCTGTACTGCGCGACAATTTCTGAAAATTTCCGGCAGCCCGCGTGCAGCGCGCTTCCTTCCTGTATGATTATACCGGCGTGCAGCAGGGTTTTTCTGTTGTGATAAAGCGCGTATTGACGTATCTCCAATCTGTCCCTGTCGTTATTCAGCGGGTCGATTTCGAGTAATTCCTTGAGTTTGGCGTAGCGCTGCATGGCCGTGTTTCGGTGGATGCCTAAATCATCCGCGGCGCGTTTTGGGCTGCTGTTGTTCTTGGACAAGGCTATAAGCGTTTCGAGGGTGGCCGGACTGTCATGCAGTTTTTGCGAATAACCCTCAAATTTTTCAGCCATGTAGCCGTTATCCAAAAGAGAAGAAAAATATTCAAACAGATGACGATTCACAAAAATTAAAGAGGCGCCCTGTTCGAGGAATGAAAAATTTGACATGACAAATTTTGACTCGGCGTAGCTGGAGCGCAGCCCGGACATATTCCCATAAGCGCTTCCCGCTCCGGCAATCAAATGAAGACCGCAGGTCGTCAGCAAGTCGTCTATTATTGAGCAGGCAAAACCGGTCAGGTTTTTTTCGATATGCTCCTCCAAGCCGATGGTTTTAAACACCACGAAACGCTCTATGTCCAAAATGCCGAAGATATCCTCTTCGGAAAATCCGGGGGCGTTTGCCAACGCGCGGCGCAAATGCTTCTTCACGCGATCTTCTCTGAAATTACCCGGAACAGGTTTCCTTCTGTCGATTTCAAACAGAACGGAAGCGCGTGTAAGCGACGGGTTATATTTTAGTTGAAGCGCCATAGAGGCGATGTTTTCCTCGTTCTTTTCGTTAATGGCGGTCAGCTGGTTTATAAAATAGAGCCTCTCGCTGAAATCGCTTTCAAATCTCTCGCGAAGCTCTCTTTGCCCTATCGAGAGGTCGAGCAGCGCTCTGATATAGGGCAGCGCGCTCTCGGGCGGGTTTGGGGTAAACAACAAACAGCAGATTGTAAGCTCCCCGCTGCTGTAATACTCAAGGGTTACGCCGCTATCCGCGGCAACCCCAACGGGATCGATGTTCTCTTTGCAGCGCAAAAAAAGCCGGTGAGCAGTGAGCGATTCGTCGGGGTTGGTGCATCCGAGCTGCCCTCCAGACGAGTCGAACAGAGCTACTGTGAAGGGAAAGGCCGATTTTATATAGGCAAGACATTGATTGCACGAGACGTCGTCTGGATACATGAGCGAATCAGGCCCCCCCAGAGTTTTACGCAATTTAGAAAATCTTATGTGCCCTACGCACAAATGCTATCACTCCGGTTATGTTATTACAATACATAACTCGTATTTATATGTACTTAAAGCACAATTTTTCGCTAAAATTATTGACAGCCAGACATATTTCACCGCAGCGGGGCAGTCGCTATACTTCTTAAAAGAAACGGTTTAACGGCAACAAAAGGAACAAAAAATTATATGAAAGCGGGGAATTACAATGAAGAGAAAGTTTCTACTGCTGTCGGTACTTGTGTTGAGCGTGGCGCTGTTGGGTCGTGGCGAGGCATCTGACGTTAAGGTCATAAAGTACGCCAACGTCGGGGCGGCCGATACTGCCGGTAATCTTGTCGCTTTGGAGATGATCGACTATCTCGAAAAAATTTCCGGCGGCAAAATGAGGCTCGAACTCTACGCCAACTCCGCTCTCGGCAACAACCGTGAAATAGTGGAGGGCATACAGCTCGGCTCTATCGAGATGGCGACCCCATCTACGGCGATTTTGGGTGGGTTCACCAACTCCGCGTTAGTGTTCGATCTCCCTTATTTATTCAAGAGCTATGAATCGGCCGCGGACGTGCTCGGCGGCGATACGGGCAAGTCGATTCTCGCTGAATTAGAAAGCTCTGGAATCATGGGTATGGGATGGTCGGTCAACGGCTGGCGTCACCTGACCGCCAACAAGCCAATTCATCACCCCTCAGAGATGAAGGGTCTCAAGATTCGCGTCATGGAGACGCAGATGCACATCGACCACTTCAACGCCATTGGAGCTTCAGCGATCCCCATGTCATTTTCAGAGGTATACACGTCGCTGCAGCAGGGCGTCATAGACTGCCAGGAGAACCCCTTCATCACGGGAACGGGAGCGAAGCTCGAAGAGGTTCAAAAATATTGGATGAAGACGGGACATATCTTCGACGCCTCGCCGGTTTTAGTCTCCAAGGTCTTCTGGGACGGGCTCAACGACGAGGAGAAGGGCTGGGTGCGGGACTTGGTGGATACCTACATACCGGTGCTTTGGGAGCGCTGCCGCGAGGCCGAGCAGAAGATAGAGGACAGACTCCGCAACAACGGCTTCAACGTCATAGTCGAGCTGAGCCCGAGCGAGAAGGCCGAGTTTCGCGCGGCCGCCCAGCCGGTGTACGACAAGTACAGGAACCAAATCGGCGGCGACCTTATAGACAAGATAGAAAAAGCGCAGGAAAAATATTAGCTTATTCGTCATTGCCCGGGGCGCCCTCGCGCCCTTAGGGCTTTTGAAAGGGGATGAGCCTGTGGCCGATGATAAAAATGCGAAAAACGCTAAAACGCCCTTTTACAACAAGATAGAGCTTGCGATAATAGTCGTCCTGTTTACCGCTATGGTCGCGATAACCTTTATGTCGGTGATATTGAGATATTTTTTCTCGTTCACCTTCTCTTGGGCGGAGCAGCTTACGAGGGTGATGTACGTATGGATAACCTACGCCGGCGTGAGCTGGGCGGGCGGCCTCAACGTCCACCTGCGCGTGTACGCGCTTTGCGAGCTTTTGGGAAAGAGAATTGGGTATTGGATTTTCCTGTTCGGCGATATAGTCACCATAATCTTCGGCTTCTTTATGTCCTATAAGGTGTCCTACATTATGATGAACGCCCTGAAAAGGGGCCAGACTTTCCCGTCCATGTCCTGGTGTCCCGTATGGGTGATGTACCTCGCCGGCGTGCTTGGGCTTGCCGGCCTGTCGCTCAGAATAATCCAGTCCCGCGTCGTCATGTCGCGCGGCGGCAAAAACGCGCAAGTCGTTATGGAGGAATAGTCATGCTTACTGTTCTGTTGGGGACGCTTTTTCCTCTGCTCTTTTTGTCTGTGCCTATAGCGATTTCGCTCTCCATATGCACCGTAGTGACCTTTTTTGTGTTCTTCCCGTCCAATCCCGTAGACTACATGCTCGCTCAGTCTATCGTATCAAGCATAGATTCCTTCCCGTTGATGGCCATACCGTTCTTCATGCTGGTGGGGTCGCTGATGGAGCGCACGGGGCTTGCGGGAAAACTCATAGACGCGGCGGAGGCGATAACGGGCGATACCCCCGGAGGGCTCGCAAGCGCGGGGATCGTAGCCTGCATGTTCTTCGCGGCTATCTCAGGCTCCGGGCCCGCCACCGCCGCGGCTATAGGCGGCCTGATAATACCGGCCATGATAGCGCAGGGCTACAGCCGGCCCTATTCGGGAGCGCTCATCGCGGGCGCCAGCATCATCGGGCCTGTTATCCCTCCGAGCATCCTGATGATAATGTACAGCGTCACCATCGGCACATCGGTGACCACCATGTTCACGGCCGGATTCCTGCCCGGTTTCCTGATGGGGTTCGCGCTCATAGCCTATAACTACTTCTACTCCAAAAAGCGCAATTACAGGGGGAACAAACGGAGCGGGGAGAAAAAAGTTTCAGCGGTTCTGTTGGACGCGTCCTGGGCCATTATGATGCCGGTCATCGTACTTGGCGGCATATACACAGGCGTTTTTACGCCTACCGAATCCTCGGTGATAGGCGTCGTTTATTCCATAGCCGTTGGCGTCTTTGTATACCACAAGCTGACCTGGGCAAAATTCAAGGAGGCGCTGATAGACGCGGCCGTCACATCGGCGACCATTATGCTTCTGTTCGGCGGCGCCAACACGTTCGGCAGACTTCTCACAATCGGCAAGATTCCGCAGCAGGTCATAGAGATGATGACCAATCTGACCGACAATCGCATTCTGATAATGATGATTATCAATTTTATCTTTTTGATAGCCGGAATGTTCATAGACGGCAACTCTATCGTGATTTTGTTCGCGCCCCTGTTTGTGCCGCTGGTCTTGAGTTTGGGTTTTGACGTCATTCACTTCGGAATAATCATGGTTATCAACTGCTGTGTCGGTATGCTCACGCCCCCGCTCGGCAGCAACCTGTTCATAGGGCAGCGCATAGCGAACTGTTCGCTGGAATCGGTGTTGATGGAGTGCTTGCCAGTTATCGGAGTTCACATAATCGTTTTGATTATTTTGATATTGTTTCCGATCATCACGCTCTTTTTGCCGCGATTGTTTGGAATGATATAAGTAAGGGGGAAAGGTTTGTGCGCCAAAGCGTCGAGTTGATGGTCGGAGATAAATTGCTTAGGGGAACGGTTCTTTTGCCCGAAAAAAATACGCCTCTGCCAACCGTTATATTTTTCCACGGTTTTACTATGGATCGCGTGGGTCTCAGGGGACTGCACGAGCAGTTTGCCAGAGAGTGCGTGAAAAACGGCCTTGCGTGCGTGCGCTTTGACTTTTACGGGCTTGGGGAAAGCGAGGGCGACTTTTGCGAGATGACCCCGCTCAGCGAGGTCGAGCAGGCCGTCGCAATCTACAAATGGACATGTGAGCAGCCCTTTGCCGACGCCGGCAATGTATTTTTAGCCGGCCACAGCCTCGGCGGAGCGGTCGCCGCGATGACCGCTCCCAGAGTGCAGCCCAAGGCCCTCGTACTCTGGGCGGCTACTATCTCGCTTTATCTGTCGGTTATAGAGAGAGGCAAAAACAACGGCGGCAAGGTTGAGGGCGGCTACGACCTCGGAGGGATACTGCTCTCGGACGCCTTTGTAGAGGAGGTCAGACGGCTCGACATCGCTAACCTCTCTCAGGGCTATCACGGCCACGCACTGCTGGTTCACGGCTCGCAAGACGAGCAGGTGCAGGTGGAGTCCGTGTATCTCTACGAAGACGTATATAAGGAATCGGCGCGGATTCATATTTTGGAGGGCGCGGATCATCAATTCAGCCTTATAGAGTGGCGAAAGAAGCTGTTCGCGCTGTCGATAGAATACATCAAAAAAGAGCTGTCGGCCTGAGCGGCAACTACGAATAACATTGCGCGGCTAATCCTGACAGCCGCGCAATGTTTACCCTAAGCCCCCGTCCGGGCGTCCCAGCGCGCTACTCTTTCTTTCAGCAGCTTGGGGATTTCGAGGCGGTAGGGGCAGCGGGTCATGCAAGCTCCGCACTCTATGCAGGTTCTCGCCTTGTCAATGGCGGGCCCGACCATCGCTTCCGCCCGCTCGGGCGTGAAGCGCTTCATAGCGCCCGCCGCCGTCAGAGCCATGCTGATGGGGATACCCTGCGGACAAGGCTGGCAGTAATCGCAGCGGTGGCACCATGAGGGGCCGAACTCGTCTCGCAGTCTTTCGATTTCCTTTTTATCCTCCGCCGTCAAGGGCTCCTCGCGCTCGACGATGCCGACAAGCTCGCGAACCTCTTCTATTTTCTCGATGCCGGGATCGGGAACGATGCCGTCGTATTGCAAAAGATAGCGAAACGAAAGCTCCGCGTTATCCAAAAGGCCGCCGCCCATAGGCTTCATAGCGATAAAACCCATGTCGAGCTCACGCGCCAACGGGATTATCTCTTTTTCCGCGTCATTGTCGATGTAGTTGAACGGTATCTGAACCGAGGCGAATTTCCCGCTCTTCATAATCTCCATAGCAAGCGGGATGCTGTGGCTGGAAAACGCCGCGTGTCGCACCTTGCCCGCTTTGACCGCTTCCTGTAAACCCTCGAACGCCCCGCCGGGCGCGAAAATAGCGTCGCGCTTCGCCTCGGTAGCGATGTTGTGATGCTGATAGATGTCGATATAATCCACGCCTAAGCGCTTGAGGCTCGTGTCGAGGGTTTTGTTGAACGCGTCCTTGCTGTCGTCGGGCGCCTTGGACGCTATAATAAGGTTCTCCCGTTTTATCCCCTTTATAGCTTCCCCGATTTTTTCCTCGCTGTCCGCGTAGACGTGGGCCGTATCGATGAAATTTATCCCTAAGCCGATCGCCTCTCGGATTATTTTCACCGCGTCCGCCATAGAAGCCCGCATAATAGGTATGCCGCCGAAGGCTATTCTGCTTACCATGAGCTCCGTTTTGCCGAATCTGACTTTTTTCATGAGTGACCTCCTGTGTTTAGCCGCATGATTAACGCTATCCGCGTGGTAATTATACAACAAGTTGTATAGGGGTGTTATGTGTTTTTAGCCGCAGATTAGGGTTTATCCCTTTGTTATTAAGCAAACGGATTCTCGTCTTTATAAAGCATCCCTTTTGGTTGATTAAACGCTACGTCCGGCACGCCCAGATATTTGAATATCGTGTGGAGCGCCTTACCGACATGACCAAACGCGACCGCACCGTGATGAGGATAGTGTTTGGCGATTAGTACATGACGATAGAACCTGCCCATTTCGGGAATGGCGAATATCCCTATGCCTCCGAATGAACGGGTAGCTACCGGCAGGATTTCCCCTTGCGCGATATATGCCCGCAAATTAGTGTCGGCGGTTGACTGCAAACGGAAAAACGTGATGTCGCCGCTCGCTATGTCGCCTTCGAGGGTGCCGCGCGTAAAATCGGGCGTGCCGCCGTTCTCAAGCAAGCGGTTCTGAATGAGCTGAAATTTGACCGCGCCGTCCTTGAGACAGCACAGAGGCGTGTTGCCGCAGTGAAACCCCATAAATGTATCGCAAGGTTTATAATCCCATTTGGGCTTTATTTCCTTCTCGTACATATCGGCGGGGACGGTATTGTTTATATCGAGAAGCGTCACCGCGCCGCCCGTCACGCAGGTTCCGATATACTCGCTCAAAGCGCCGTAGATGTCAACTTCGCAGGCGACCGGGATGCCCTTCGAGGCAAGGCGGCTGTTGACATAGCACGGCTCAAAGCCAAATTCTTTCGGGAAAGCCGGCCAGCATTTGTCGGCAAAAACGACGTATTCACGAGAGCCGCGATTCTTCTCCGCCCAATCGAGCAATGTCAGCTCAAACTGCGCCATACGCGGCAGCAGTTCCGGGTAAGCGTTGCCTTTGACGCCGAGCTCTTTGGCCATATCATCCACAATGGCTTGCGCGCGCGCGTCGCCGTTATGTTCACGGTAGGCCACGAGCAAATCGAGCTCCGAGTTTTCCTGTATCTCAATACCGAGATCATACAGGGGCTTGATTGGGGCGTTGCACGCGAAAAAGTCCTGCGGGCGAGGGCCGAACGTGATTACTTTCAGCGAAGCGAGTCCGATCAAAGCCCGCGCGACCGGGACAAAATCCGCTATCATAGCGGCGATGTCGGCGTCCGTTCCGACGGGATACTCCGGGATTATCGCGGGTATCTTACGCAGTCCGAGGTTGTAAGAGCAGTTCAGCATACCGCAGTAGGCATCGCCGCGTCCGTTGATAAGGTCGTCGCCCGTCTCCTCAGCCGAGGCCGCGTACATCACGGGGCCGTCAAAATATTTGGCTATCAGCGTTTCCGGCGTTTCGGGGCCGAAGTTGCCCAAGAGTACGACAAGCGCGTTGCAGCCATGCTCCTTTGCCTCGCGGACTGCTTCGCGCGCGTCGTTTTCGTTTTCGACTGTTATCTTGGCTTCGTAGATGTCGCCGCAGGCTTTCGTCACCGCCGCCCTGCGACGCTCGGAGAGCGAGATTACGAAACAGTCACGGCTTACCGCTATCAGGCCCAATTTCACTATCGGAATGTTGTTCATTTATAAAGCTCCTTTCTATATTTCTCAGACTTATGATTTATTCTATACACTCAACGGCTCGTTTCTCAATCGCGAGCCCGCCCTTATAGCGCTTCATAAATTCCCCAAAGCCCAATACATCCCGTTCGTTAGGCGGTATAGAACTGCCGGCGTTGCCTCCGAATACCTTCTTGGAAAGGTAGTTCTCCAAGGTCTCGTCCTCAGCTTTGTTCGTCATATAGGCCGCCAGCAAGGCTATCCCCCACGCGCCGCCCTCCCCGGCTGATTCCATCACGGTGACGGGGACGTTCAGAGCCGCCGCCATCAAGGTCTGCCCGACTATTTTTGTTTTGAACAACCCGCCGTGGCCGAGCAGTTGGTCAAGCCGCACATCCTCCTGTTCGGTGAGAATATCCATGCCGATTTTGAGGGTCGCTACCGTGGAAAACAGTAGCGTTCGCATAAAATTGGCCAAAGTGAATCGGCTGTCGGGCGCGCGGACAAAGAGCGCTCGCCCCTCAGCGAAGCCGGTGATCGGCTCGCCGGAAACGTAGTTATAGGAAAGAAGGCGACCGCAATCGGCGTCACCCTCCAAGGCTTTGTTGTAGAGCGTTTCATATAGCGCCGACTTGCTGAGTTCCGCGCCGATACCGCTCGCAAACTCCATAAAAAGCCTCGCCCATCCGTCCAAATCCGAGGTGCAGTTGTTGCAGTGAACCATCGCGACGGGCCTTCCGCTTGGGGTCGTCACCATATCTATCTCTGGATATACTTTGGAAAGCGGCTTTTCCAGCACCGCCATGGCAAAAATCGAAGTTCCCGCCGACACGTTCCCGGTGCGAGGCGCCACGCTGTTGGTGGCGACCATACCAGTTCCGGCGTCCCCCTCGGGCGGGCAGAGGGGTATCCCTGCGGTCAATTTACCTGTCGGGTCAAGCAGTTTCGCGCCCTCTGTGGTGAGACGACCGGCCTCCTCACCGGCGCATCTGACTTCCGGCGCGAGGTTTAGCCAATTTATCTTTGTGAGCTCTCGAAATTTCGCGGCCATTTCCGCGTTGTAATTTCCGCTTTCAATCGGGAACATGCCAGACGCGTCGTCTATACCCAGAACTTTTTGTCCGCTCAGCTTCCAGTGGACGTATCCGGCCAGAGTGGTGATAAAGCGAATGTTTTCAACATGTTCTTCGCCGTTCAGAATAGCCTGATAGAGATGAGCGACGCTCCAGCGTTGAGGTATATTGAAACCGAACAGCTCGGTCAGAGCGGCGGCGGCGCGCTCCGTGGTGGTGTTGCGCCATGTGCGAAACGGTACAAGTTGCTTGCCGTCGCCATCGAATACCAAATAACCGTGCATCATCGCGGAAATACCTATTGCGTCTACGGAGGCGAGCGGCAACTGACGAAGCGCGGATTGCAACCCCGCCCAAACGTCGTCGAGATGATATGTCCAAACACCGTTTTCCAATCGGTTTTCCCAGTCATATCCGCCCGAAACGACAGGCGCGTGACGTTCGTCAATCAATACGGCTTTAACGCGTGTAGAGCCAAGTTCAATGCCGAGAAAATTCATTTGTATACCTCCCTTATTGTCCGTAGTACGCGTCACGTCCGTGCTTACGCAAGAAATGCCTGTCCAGCAGATCCTTTTGTATCGGCGGGCCAAACGGGTTCATAGACATACAATGCAACGCCATCATGGCTACTTCTTCCAAAACAACCGCGTTATGAACGGCTTCCGCTGGGTCTTTTCCCCAAGCGAACGGGCCGTGGCTGTGTACAAGCGCGGCCGGAATATCGCTGTATTTCCGCTCGCGAAACAGCTCGACTATGACAGCGCCGGTTTCCTTTTCGTAGTCCCCCGAAATTTCCTCGCTTCTCATGCGGCGGGTGCAGGGAATCTCCCCGTAAAAGTAATCGGCGTGTGTCGTGCCAAACGCGGGGATTCCTCTGCCAAGCTGAGATATTGTCGTAGCCCAGCGGCTGTGGGTATGGACGACTCCGCCGATACCGGCAAAAGCTCTGTAAAGCTCTAAATGAGTGGGAGTATCGGATGACGGGTTGAGATCACCCTCCGCTTTTTCGCCCGTGGCGAGATTTAGAACCACTAAGTCCTGAACCTTCATAACGTCATAGGCTACACCGGAGGGCTTGATCACCATAAGGCCGCTGTCACGGTCGACGCCCGACACGTTGCCCCACGTGAAGGTAACAAGCCCATGCTTAGACAAGGCGAGGTTGGCTTCTAAAACCTGTTGCTTTAGTTTTTCTAACATATATTCTCCCCCATAAATCGAACGGATTCCCGCTCAATTAATCGTGGCGCAAAATCCACGGTCGCCTCGAACCCGGGATTTTCTATCAGCTTCAAAATATTTTTCGCGGCCACTTCACCTAATTTTTCCATAGGGTGGGCAAAAGTAGTCAAGGGCACGGGGCAAATAAGCCCAATTTCCGCGCCGTCAATACCGACAACGGAAAGCTCCTCCGGCACGAGAACACCCCGCTCTCGAAGTTCGCTCACAACGATGTAAGCAACCGCGTCGTTGTAGCAGACAAGTCCGGTGCAGTCTCCAAAGCGGCGGCGCAAGCGGGTTATATCATCGCGAAGAAAAGGTATATCCTCTGTAGTGAACCACAGGACATTGGAAGATTCAACATCCAACCCCGCCCTTTGCAAAGCCTGAATATAGCCGACGTAACGCAAATGCCCCTGCCGGTCGTCTGATTGGAACATCCCGGCGATTTTTTTATGGCCGGCTCCAATCAGATATTCCGCCGCCATTTTCCCCGCTAAGTGATCATCTAAGCAGACATGGGGAAAATCCATATTTGGATAATAAGCGTTGAAGAAAATAAGCGGGATTTTTCGTTCTCGTATCTGCCAATACAGCTCGGCATTTGGGTTGGGCAGGCCGCTCTGAGTCGGTTCGGCTATTATTCCGATAACATTGCCGCTGAGCAGTGAATTCAGCGCCCGGCTTTCATTTTCCACTTTATTGTTGGTGAGAGAAAGCTGGACGGCGTAGCCGGTTTCCGACAATACCCCGCTGATTCCACGAATGATGGCGGGGAAAATGTAGCTGTCCACATAGGTGGAAATTACCCCGATAGTTTTGGAGAGCGTAATCTCGCCCGCGCTTTTCCCGGCTAAGTAAGTTCCGGCGCCGCGTTTGCGCTCCAAGAACCCATCTCGCTCCAACAGGCCGATTGCCTGCCGAATCGTCTGTCGGCTAAACCCAAACCTCCGGCAAAGTTCCGTCTCGGAGTAGAATTTATCCCCGGGACGCAACTGCGTTCCGTCGATTTGTTTTTTCGCCCACTCGGCGACGACTCTGTATTTCGGCGCTTCTTGAAGCATATTTATTTCCTTTCTATTTCCTTTTTTTCTTGGAAAGCAAATCAATCGTAACGGCTCCGAGAAGCACCAATCCCTTGACCACACGCTGAACATCCACAGTCCAGCCGATAAGCGACATGCCGTTGTTCAGTACGCCCATGATGAGCGCGCCGACCACCGCGCCCATAATCGTCCCCGTCCCGCCGTAAGCTGAGGCGCCGCCTATGTAGCAACTGGCTATCGCGTCGAGCTCGAAGCCGTCGCCCGCTTTCGGCGTGGCGGAGGCGTTTCGGGCGGAGAGGACAATGCCGGCTAAGGCGCAGAGCAGCCCCATATTCGCGTAGACCCAGAACATCACGTTATTTGTATTGATACCGGAAAGCCCCGCAGCCTTTTTGTTGCCGCCGACCGCGTAAATCTGGCGTCCCACAACCATGCGTTCTGTGATGAAGCCGTAGATGAGAATAAGCGCCAGCATAATCGTCAACACCACAGGCGCGCCGTTATACTGCGCCAACCTAAATACGAAAAAGTTCAGCACCATCACGATAATAGCGAGCTTTGCGCCAATCTGCCACAAAGGTGGCGTCGCGAAATTGTATTTCTTTTTATTTTTGACGCTGAGGTATTCCATAAAAATAATCGCGACCGAACCGAAAAGGCCGATGAAGACGGAGAGCAAATCGAGCCCGCCCCACCCCCTGATAACCGGCAAGTATCCCGCGCCGACAAACACGTAATCTTTAGGCAGCGGCCCCTTGGTCTGACCCTTGAGGATAACCATGGTCAGCCCGCGGAAAACCAACATATTGGCAAGTGTCACGATAAAAGGCGGAACCCCGAGTTTCGCGATAAAGAAGCCCTGCCACATCCCAATCAAAAGGCCCACAACCAAAACGATGGCAAACGCTACCGGAATCGGTATTTTATATTCCAGCACGAGGATTGCGCAGAGCGCCCCCGTAAAAGCCACGACGGAGCCGACGGAAAGGTCTACGTTGCCGGTGATGACGCAGAGCAGCATACCCACCGCCAGAATCACCACGTAGCTGTTTTGCATTATAAGGTTATTGATATTCATGGGCGAGGCGTTCTTGCCGGAAGAGAGTGTGCTGAAAATCAAGAAAATGACAATCAGCGCAATCATCATTCCGTACTGCTTGAGGTTCAAGTTTATCTTACTCCGCTGTTTTATCGGCTCCATCAGACATTCCTCCTTGCGCTGTGTTCCATAATTTTTTTCATAATATCTTCCTGCGTGAGCCTGTCGTTCTCTAATTCACCCGCGATTTCGCTTCCGTTGATGACGTATATACGGTCGCATATACCGAGCAATTCCTGCATCTCGGAGGAGATGACGATAACGGCTTTTCCGGCGCTCGCCAAGTCGTTGATGATGCCGTAGATTTCGTACTTTGCCCCCACGTCTATTCCGCGGGTTGGTTCGTCTAATATCAATACTTCAGGGCGCGAGAGCATCCACTTTGTCAGTACGATTTTTTGCTGGTTGCCCCCGGAAAGAGATTCGGTCGTCTGCTCCACCGAACTGCATTTGATGTTGATACGCTCGCGGTACTCCTCCGCCGCTAAGATTTCCTCGTTGGAAAGAATGGTTCCATAGGAAGAAAACCGCTCCGAACCGAGACTCGCAAGGGTCATGTTCCACTTTACGTCGTTGATGAGTACAAGTCCGTAGTTCTTGCGGTCCTCCGAGACATAAGCTATACCGCTGTCGATGGCGTCTTTTACGGTGCGCAGAGTCAGGGGTTTGCCGCGCATAAATATCTCTCCGCTGATATGGGAGCCCCATGCGCGGCCAAACAGGCTCATGGCGAGCTCGGTGCGCCCTGCGCCCATCAGCCCGGCGAACCCGACCACCTCTCCGGCCCTCACGTTAAACGAGGCTCCGCGAACTACCTGACGTTTGGAGTCGTCGGGATGAAAGGCGTTCCAGTTCTTGACCTCGAAGATAATGTCTCCGATATTGCTTTCTCGCTCAGGATAGCGATTGGTCATTTCACGCCCGACCATTCCCTTTATAATCCTGTCCTCGCTGAAATCGTCTATGCCTTTTTGCAAAGTTTCGATAACGCGCCCGTCGCGGATTACGGTGATGGCGTCCGCCACGAAACTTATCTCGTTCAGTTTGTGAGAGATGATTATGCAGGTAATTCCCTGCTCTTTCAGCCCAAGCATAATGTTCAGCAGCTTCTTGCTGTCCTCG
>BNVG01000040.1 GCA_025997935.1 Synergistales bacterium
GCCACCGCGTCGCTGACGCTCAGGTTCAAACCGGCTACGGAGTTTACGCTCAAAATCATCTGCGTGGCGTAAAAACACCATGTTGTAAGAGATATTACGCTAAGCCAAACGAGACGCCCGCGCGACATGTTATCCAAAACTCCGGCGAGAGCCTGAGAGACGAAGCGTTTCAGGCCGTCCGTCCCGAATTTCTCGGATCCGAAAAGAGATATGAAACGATCCGCCCAGGCCGGATGAAGTTTGAAGAAAACCAAAACGCACCAACCCGCCGTTATGCAGGCCGCGAAGACGAAAACGATTTTCTTTTCGCCGCTCGTCCATAAAAACCAAAGGCTCAGGAGCGCCAATACGTTTACGTCAAAAAAACGCTCCATAAAGACAATGCCGAGAGTTTTTTGAAAAGGGAGGTCGTTGGCGCGTCCTAACCAGAGAGCTTTGGCGACCTCTCCGGCCTTGGCGGGCAGGATGTTGTTTATGGCGAGCCCGGCTAAGGTCGCGCAAAAACACGAGCGAAAAGAGAGCCGGGGAGAGGACATGATAGAAAGACGTAAGCCCATAAGCGCATAAGCCGCGAAAGACACGCCGACGACCCAGAGCATGGGCGCGAGCGGATAGAGTTTCATGGCCGCCGCCATCTCGCCAAGTGGAACGCCCCTGAAAACATACGCAAGGCACAAAACGGAGACGCCGTATTTCACGGTCGTCCATAAATATTTTTTTATTTTGTTTATCTCGTCCGCCGCCCTCATTCTCATAAATAAAAATCACTCGAATCCAAGTTTACCATTATATAATGTGATAGTGTCGATACAAGCGCTTCAAAATACAGATTTGCGCTATGCCGATAAGCAAAAGATAACGGGGGTTCAAATATTTTATGAAAAAAGACTTGCTTCTTTCAGCGTTTTTCGCTATTTTGACGGGCGTGGGCGGGGCGTTGACTATTCCCTTACCTCTGATCCCAATCACTATGCAGACCTTTGTAGTGCTCATGTCGGGTTTTTTTGCTCGGGCCGAAATACGGGCCCGTTTCGCAGGCGCTCTATGTGGCGCTTGGGCTTTTGGGGCTTCCTGTATTCGCCGGGGGCGTAGGGGGGATTTATTATGTCCTGAAACCGAGTTTTGGCTTTTTGCTCGGGTTTATCGCGGCCTCATGGACAGCCGGGCTTTTGTCCCGAAAATTCTTGAACGATAACGGCGCTGTTAGCGTGTTGCGCGCCTCGGCTATAGCTTTTGCGGCGGAGGCCGTGATGTATATCGTTGCCATTCCTTGCTTTTACCTCAACATGAACTACATAACAATGGCGGATGCCGGCGGCATGGGTCTTTTAAGGGCTCTCCAGGTCGCCTTTGTTCCGTTTATTATCACTGACTCCATAAAAGCCGTAGCCGCTGGCTGGTTGGCGGCCCGCGCTATACCGCTTTTGCGTAAATCGGGACTGCTCTGAGATGTTCGTCATAAAAAACAGCGACACGCGGCCTCAGTACAACTTGGCGCTTGAGGAGTATCTTTGCCTGAAGAGCTTACGCGAAGGCGCGCGTTTTTTCATGCTCTGGCGAAACGAGCCGTCTATTATCGTAGGGCGCTTTCAGAACACGCTGTCCGAGATAAACGCCCCCTTTGTGGAGGAGCGGAAAATCCACGTAGTCAGGCGAAACAGCGGCGGCGGCGCGGTGTATCACGACCTTGAAAACATAAACTACAGCTTCATAGCGCCCGACGACGCCGGGGATTTTAACTTCTCTTTTTTCACGCGCCCGATAATCACGGCGCTGGCTTCCCTTGGCGTAAACGCCGAGGTCTCGGGGCGCAACGATATAGCGATAGACGGACGCAAAGTCTCGGGAGGGGCGCAGTTCAGACGTTCCGGCGACGGTTGCGCGAGCGTCACGCTTCATCACGGCACGCTTTTGTACGACACTGATCTGGAGACGCTTGGCCAGGCTCTTTGCCCGCCGGAGGACAAATACAAAGACAAGGCCGTCAAGTCCGCGCGCGCGCGCGTCGCTAACATCAAGCCGTTTTTGGCTGAGCCCTTAACGGCTGTTGAGTTTATGACGCGCCTCGAAAACGAGATTCACGCACGCCGCCCAGCAACGCTCTGCGCGCAAGAATTGGTCGAGGTAGAAAGCCTCAAAACCGAAAAATACTCCTCTTGGGAGTGGAACTACGGGGCGTCCCCGCGTTTTACGGAGCGCAAGCGCGCCCGGTTCGCCTGGGGCGGAGTAGAGGCGTTTTTGGTCGTGGACGGGGGAAAAATCACGGAGTGCTCGTTCAGGGGCGACTACTTCGGCGGAGGCGACTACGCGCCCTTGCTTTCGCGCGTCTTGGGGTGTCCCTACACGAAAAGCGGCGTCTCGGCGGCCTGCGCCGGCGTCAAGACCGACGGGGCGTTTTACGGCTCAACCGCGGAGGACATTATCTCTTTGCTGTCGCCTGAAATATAAAAAGTCCGATGCGGCGTGCGACTATTCTGATAACTGGAATTGTGCAGGGCGTCGGGTTTCGTCCGTTTTGCTTGCGAAACGCCAAGAGACATGGGCTTTGCGGCTTTGCGCGCAACACGGCCCTTGGGGTCGAGGTAGTTGTCGAGGGCGACGAGAAGTCAATCGGCCTATACTTACGCGCCCTTAGCGAGTCGCCTCCTCCGGCCTCCGTCATTACGGACGTATCCGTTACCCGCGAAACCATAACCGCTCCGGCCTTCGCCGATTTTTCGATAATCGAAAGCAATAGACAAAGCGGCTCGGCCAGCGTTTTGATACCGGCTGATTTAGCGGTGTGCGACGAATGTCTGGCCGAGATGCGCGCGTCAAACAACAGGCGTTTTCGCTATCCCTTCATAAATTGCACAAACTGCGGCCCGCGCTACACGATAATTCAGGGCCTGCCCTACGACCGCCCCTTTACTACCATGTCGGATTTTCCGATGTGCCCCGACTGCGAGAGGGAATACAAAAATCCCTCGGACAGACGCTTTCACGCTCAACCAAACGCCTGCCCCGTATGCGGCCCCAAAGTCTGGCTGTCCGCGTGCGGGCAAACGCTCTGCTCGGGCGAACCGGCCATACAGGGCGCGGTCGAGACGATTGAGACGGGCGGGATTGTCGCCGTAAAGGGCTTAGGCGGATACCACATAGCCTGCCTCGTCCAGGACGCGCCGCTTGGCGAGCTGAGAGCCCGAAAGCGGCGAGCAAGCAAGCCGTTCGCGATAATGGCGCGCGACATAGAGGCGGCGCGCCGCGTGGCCGAGGTGACGCCTGAGGCGGAGAGGTTATTGGTGAGCGTTCAGCGCCCTATCGTCTTATGTCCGCTCAAAGCAAGAGCGCGCGTCTCCGGCCTTCTGGCTCCGGGGCAGCGCCGAATTGGAATTATGCTGCCTTACACGCCCTTACATCATTTGTTGCTCGAGCGATTCGACGCGCTCGTGATGACCAGCGCCAATGTCAGCGACTCTCCCATAATTTCGACTGAGAGTGAGGCTTTCTCCGTTCTCTCCGGCATAGCGGACGTTTTTTTGTGCCACAACAGGCGCGTTCACTCGGCCATAGACGACTCCGTTCTTATTCCTCGGGCGGGAGACCAAAAACAGATTTTTCTGAGGCGTGCGCGGGGTTTTGTGCCGAACCCGATGAACTTTCCGCTATCCGCGCCCGACATTCTGGCCGCCGGCGCTCAGATGAAGTCCACCTACGCGCTTACGCATAAGAGCGTTCTTTTCCCCGGACAGTACCTCGGGGATCTCGGAGAGTTGCCCACCGCGTCGTACTACAAAAGCTCGCTCGCTCACTTTCTGGAGCTTTACGAAATAAAACCCAAAATATTGGCTTTCGACAAACACCACAGCTACGTGGCCCGCGGCCTCGCCGCCGAATTTTTGCCGCGTGACGCCGTGTTATATCCCGTTCAACATCACCACGCGCATATGGCGGCTGTTTTGTTTGAGAATAACGCGACGACAAGCTCGGCTATAGGCGTCATCTTCGACGGCACGGGTTTCGGCGACGACGGGACAATCTGGGGAGGGGAGTTTTTGCTCGGGGACGCGAGAGGTTGTGAGCGCGTCGGCTCTCTTTTGCCGTTTCGTCTTCTGGGAGGGGAAAACGCGATACGCGAGCCCTGGAGAGCGGCGTTATCCATGCTGACCGAGGCTTTCGGGGAAGAGGCGAAGGGCGTGGCCGCGCGCCTGTTTCCCGCCCTTTCAGCCAAGATAGCCCCCGTCCTGTCGGCCGCGCTCGCCTCTCCCGTGACTACGTCCTGCGGAAGGCTATTTGACGGCTTCGCCGCGCTCCTTGGATTATGCGAAATGGCAAGCTACGACGCTCAGGCCGCGATGGCTTTAGAGAACGCCGCCGGGGAATTTGAGGCTTCCGGCAGGGGAGCGCAAGGTCTGTCCTTTTCCGTGGAAAACAAAAACGGTTTTTTGACGCTCGACTGGCGCGGCGCTTTGAGGCAAGCCGTGTCGTTGTTATTTAACAATGAGCCTGTTATAATGATAGCTTACGCTTTTCATGCTGGCCTCGCTCGCGCGATATTCGATGTTTGCGCCATGTCAAGAGAAAAGACAGGACTGGACGCCGTGGCTTTATCGGGCGGCGTATGGCAAAATTCCCTCTTGCTCACGCTAACAAAGCAAAAATTAGCACAAGGCGGCTTTAAGGTGTTGACGCATATAAATTTATCGCCTAACGACGAGTGCGTCTCGGTTGGGCAAGCTGTTGCGGCGGCGTATAAATTCAAGGAATCAGAAAGGTCAGAAAGTTATAATGGAAAATGAAACTAAAAATATAAACGAGCCGACGCCTGAAAATAAAATGGGCGTCATGCCGGTCAATCGGCTTTTGCTGTCTATGTCCATACCGCTTATGATAGCCATGCTCGTTCAAGCTCTATATAACGTAGTGGACAGCATTTTTGTGTCTCGCCTCGGTGAAAACGCGCTTGCCGCCGTGTCGCTGGCTTTCCCGATTCAGAGCCTGATAATAGGCGTGGGCGTGGGGACGGGCGTGGGCATGAACGCGCTCTTGTCGCGGAGCTTAGGCGAAAAAAATTTCAAACAGGCAAATCAGGCCGCTTTGCACGGTATTTTTCTCGAACTCTTGAGCGCCCTTGTGTTTATGGTGGCCGGAGCCTTTTTTACGCGCGCGTTTTTCGCGTCTCAGACCGCGGATAGCGAGATAATCAATTTTGGGTGGGACTATCTCTTTGTCATATGCGTTTTTTCCGTTCCCGTATTCGCCGAGATAACATTTGAGCGTCTGCTTGTGTCCACCGGCAGGAGTTTTTACGCCATGATCTCACAGACGGTAGGCGCCGTCACAAACATTATTCTCGATCCCCTTATGATTTTCGGACTTCTGGGCTTCCCAAAATGGGGCGTGGCGGGGGCGGCGATAGCCACGGTTTTGGGGCAGCTTTTCGGGGCCTGTCTCGCCTTGTGGTTCAACCTTCGCTTTAACCGTGAGCTAAAGCTATCCTTCAAAGGCTTCAGACCAAACCTCGACATCATCAAAAAGATTTACTCAGTGGGTCTGCCCTCCATTCTTATGTCGTCTATGGGGTCTATCATGGTGTACGGCGTAAACGCCATTTTGATTTCCTTCACATCGACGGCGACGGCTGTGTTCGGCGTTTATTTCAAGCTGCAAAGTTTTATTTTTATGCCCGTTTTCGGCCTGAACAACGCGATGGTGCCTATATTGGCTTACAATTTTGGGGCCCGCAGGCGTGAGCGCATCATATCGACAATTTACCTGAGCTTAGCCTACGCGTCCATCTTCATGCTTATCGGCATTTTGTCCTTTAATTTCATTCCGAATTGGCTCCTGCTACTCTTTGACGCTTCTCCTGACATGCTGGCCATAGGCGTGCCGGCTTTGAGAATAATCAGTATTCACTACGTCTTTGCCGGGTCTTGTATAATCTCGCTTTCTATTTTTCAAGCGCTCGGGCAGGGCATGGCCAGCCTGATAGTGGCCGGCTCGCGTCAGCTTCTCCTGCTTTTGCCCATAGCCTGGCTTTTGTCATTTACTAAAAACGTGAACGCGGTCTGGTGGTCGTTCCCCATAACGGAGTTTTTGACGCTGGCGCTCTGCGTTTTCTTTTTGAAGCGGATTTATGAGAGGCAGCTAAAGGGCTTGTCGCAACACTCTCACTGACAAATCAACTCATCTAGCGGCAACGGGCGAACACAGTTCGCCCCTACGATTAGCAGGTTATAAAACCGGTAGGGGCGACCTGTGGTCGCCCGGTTTACCTTAGTTATATTCGAGGAGTGAAAAGAAAATGACTTCGATTTCCTTTGACGATGTCGAGCAATTATTCAATCGCCGCGCTTCGCAGGGCATACGCCCCGGGCTTGACCGCATAGGGCATCTTTTGTCGCTTTTAGGCAACCCGGAGGGAACCTGTCCGTCGGTTCACGTCGTGGGCACAAACGGCAAAGGTTCAACTTGCGCGTTTTTGGATTCCGTCTTTCGGGCCGCCGGTTACAGGACGGCCCTTTACACCAGCCCCCATCTCGAAAGCCCCGGCGAGAGACTTTTGATTGACGGTTCTCCTTTATCGCCGTCGCGCTGGATGACGGCCGCGCAAGCCGTGACCGAAAAACTGTCCGATGACAACTTTTTGCGCGACGACCCCCCTTCTTATTTTGAGCTTGTGACGGCGAGCGCGTTTTGGCTTATGCGCGACGAAAGCGCCGATTTTGCCGTTGTCGAAGCCGGACTCGGCGGGAGGTTAGACGCGACAAATTTACTCTCCGACGTGGCTTGCTCCGTTGTGGCCTCTGTTTCGATGGATCATACGGAGTACCTCGGCACGACGATAGAAAAAATAGCCGCCGAGAAATTCGCGGTGGTTCGCGCACGTGTCCCGGCTTGCTATCTTGGCGACAGCCGCGCGCTCATTCCTCTGTTTCGTGAGTTTTGCGCGCGCGCCGGGGCGCTGCCGTCAATCGTTGCGGAGGACGTCAAACTCTCAAATGTGCAAGTCTCCGAGGACGGCTGCGTTTTTGGGTTTTCAGCGCCGGGGCTTGAACTAAAGGAAGTTCGCACAGGGCTTATAGGAAGTTATCAGGTGGCTAACGCCTCTTTGGCCATGCTGGCCGTTTCCTGTATGTCGGAAAAATTTCCCCGTTTGACGGAAGAAGCGATAAGAGAGGGCATGAAAAACGCGATCTGGCCGGGGCGGCTTGAAATTTTGAGGCGCGCGCCCAGTCCGCTATTGGTTCTTGACGGCGGGCACAATATCGACGGCGTGACGAAACTCTCCGAAAGCGTATCGACTCTGTGGAGAGACAAAAAAATAGGCGTCGTCTACGGCGTTATGAAGGATAAAGACTATCCGGCCTGCCTCGCGGTTTTGAACGGAATATCAAAAACCACGGCTTTCTACCCGACATGCGTACCGGGCATGGAGCGAAGCCTGAAGGCTACCGCTCTCGCCGAGGCCGCTTTGAAATTTGAATGGCGCAACAAAACGGAAGGACAAATCGCTGCGTTCGATAATCCTCTCGACGCCATAAACCGCGCGCTCGATAAATCGGAGGGGAACGACGTGGTCTTGGTCTGCGGCAGTCTGTATCTTATCGGGCACGTAAGAGGAGCGCTCGCCTCGCAACTCTCGTAAGGCGGGGGTCGCCCTACGAGAGTTTTATTATATGTTAAAGATATATTACGCTATCGTTACATCCTTATCCAGATACACGTCCTGAACGGCGTTTATTATCTTGACGCCGTCTTTCATCGGGCGCTGGAACGCCTTGCGCCCCATAATCAACCCCGTGCCCCCGGCTCTCTTGTTTATGACGGCGGTCTTTACGGCCTCGGCCAGGTCCGTCTCGCCGCCCGACGCGCCGCCTGAGTTTATAAGCCCCGCGCGTCCGGCGTAGCAACACAAAACCTGGTATCGCGTCAGGTCTATCGGGTGGTCCGTCGTGAGCTCGCTGTAAACCTTGGGCGACGTTTTGCCGTAGGAGAGAGCGTTGTAGCCGCCGTTGTTCTCGGGAAGTTTCTGCTTTATGATGTCGGCCTCTATCGTTGTGCCTATGTGGTTGGCCTGCCCTGTGAGGTCGGCCGATACGTGGTAGTCCTTCTCTTTTGTCTTGAAGGCGTTGTTGCGCAGATAGCACCAGAGAATCGTGGCAAGGCCGAGCGAGTGCGCGTACTTGAAGGCCCTCGATATCTCCTGAATCTGCCGCGTGGACTCGTCGCTCCCAAAATAAATCGTAGCGCCCACGGCCACAGCGCCCATCTCCCACGCCTGGTCTACTGAGGCGAAGAGGATTTGGTCGTGCTTTTCGGGGTAGGTGAGGAGCTCGTTGTGGTTTATTTTCAGGATGAACGGGATTTTGTGGGCGTACTTGCGGGCCACCGCGCCCAAGACGCCGAGCGTGCTGGCCACGCCGTTGCAGCCGGCTTCTATGGCTAATTTTACGATGTTCTCGGGGTCGAAATAGACGGGGTTCGGCGCGAAAGACGCTCCAGCGGAATGCTCTATGCCCTGATCTACCGGGAGAATCGAGATATAGCCCGTGCCCGCAAGCCGTCCGTGTCCGTAAAGAGATGAGAGCGAGCGCAACACGGGGATAGGTCTGTCCGACGCGCTCCAAACCCTGTCGATAAAGTCGGGCCCCGGCAGATGCAGCGAGCTTGAGCTAACCTTGCATTTGTGTTCCAACAGGTTCTTTGCGTCCTTACCCAACAGTTTCGCGATTTTTTCTGACATGTTTACGTCTCCTTAATTGGATTTTATAAAAGCTATGATAAAAGACTTTCGATAGCCGTCAGCCACACCGACAAAGAGCGTTGCGTCGTGACGCCGTTCAGCCAATCGGGCTTCCCGCCGCCACGCGCCTCAAGCTCAGGACGCGCCTTAGTAAAACCCGACAGGTCGGCGTCGAGCGACGCCCCGCGCAAAAGCAAAAACGGAAAGGGCGAGCTTGCGTCGCTCTCTGGCAAAAGTACGAGGCAAAGAGAGTTCGGATGTTCCGCCACGCGGTTTTTCGCCGGCGCGGTCATCAAATCCTTGGACATGCCCGGTATCATAGCTATATAAAGCGGGACGCCCCGGGCGCCGATTTTTCGCTCTTCCCAAGGTATGGATATAAACGCGCGCGCCTTGTCGAGATGCGTTTTGAGCGCTTCGTTTTCGGCTCTTTGGCGCAAAAATACATCCTTCAACTGCTCAGGTTTGCACCCGATTTCGCGCAACAGCTCACGCATAGCGCGCCCGTATGCGGCGAGGCGCGAGGCGTGAACCGTGAAGCGCACCTCCCAGTCGGGCGGGGAACCGTTAAAGCCCGTGACGAGAAAAGCCCCTATTTCGCCAGTGTCCGCGACGTGCGTCCCGGCGCAGGCCATTTTGTCTATGCCGTCTATATGCACGACAGTGACGGACGCGTCTTTTATTCTGTCCCACTTGGCGTCGAGTTCCGGGATTTTCTTCGCTTCCTCGTACAGAACCACGGACGACGTGACCGCTCTGCGCTCGGCGATAACTTTGTTGGTTTTTTCCTCCGCGTCAAAAAGAGCCTCCCACGTGAGGTCTCCGTCATACCGGACGCTTATCGAGCTTTCCTCCGCTCCGAGGTTCACCTTGGTGGTCTGAGGGGTTTTGGATGGGTCGTCAGAGCCCGCCTCCTGAACGCGGGAGAATATATGCTGAGCGGTGTGCATACGCGACAGGACACGGTTTCGCTCGGCGTCAACCTGAACCGTCAGCTCCATGCCCTTTTCGGGCTGCCCTGATTTTATGGCTATATCCAGAATAAATGTATTGGGAGCCTGGGCCTCTTTGCTTTTGAGCGTATCGAGAACCGACGCGCGAAAATCGGAGCCGACGCTTTGTACCGTCCCCGTGTCGCCGGGCTGACCGCCGCCTGCGGGGTGAAACAGAGCGGAAGAATCTTCCACGAGAATTTTTGCCGCCTTGCGGTTAGTCTCCAAAATATCGATTATTTTCATAATTTTTTACGCCACCGCTTTTCGTGTTTTTGGAATTTATTTATAATTTATATTTTTTTATTGTAACATTTTTCAGAATAATAAGGCGGTCGCTCGAGGAGTTGGGTCTTGCCCGTAAGGAGCTTGACGAAATAAACCGTAAAATCGACGCCGCTGTCAGGCTTGTCTCTGACAGCGGCGTCAGTATCGAAACGGTCAAGGGCAACCTAAGGGAACTGGAAGAGCGGAAGTTTTTTTGTTGACGGGCGCATCCGTGAGCTAAGTCTTAAAAACAGCGTCTCAATGATAACGGAAGAACAAATCATCGAATCTGATAAACCGCTCTAAAGATTTTGTCAGGGCAAAGAACGTACCCGAATGTCGTAATTTTATCGAGGCATACGTAGAAAAAGTAATTATCTATGACGATAGGGTTGAGGTGCGTTTCAAGATTCACGTACCGACAGGCGACACAAAAGATACAGTGTCGCCCCTGACGAGCAAGGAACAAATCACGTCTATCTAAAAGGAATATCGGAACACGGTCTGATAATATGTGCGGAGAGCCCCGGGGGAAACATACTTGGCACTCTCACAAACATAGACCACAACAGGGAAAAACAGAAAAAAGTGCCGAAGTGCCGAAAAAATGACCTATTTTATTCTGCGTTCACTCTTTGTCCTCCTCCTTTGGCGTTTTCCCCACATCACCGACCAATTTCACGATCGCTTTTTTGGCATCGGCCAAATCCTGGCTTCTGTCCATAATCTCAAGCACCATTGACATCAGCGCCTTGAATTGGAAATCAGTCATGACTTCTCCCCCCATTGTCTGCATTACCATTTTTAGCCTTCCCTTCAGTATGCCTATGAGTTTGGCAGCAAAAGAAAGGGCGTCTCCGATCTGGTGGAGATGCCCTTTTTTAATACTAACTCCACCTAACCTATTGTTACGTCGAGGTTTCCGTTGGTGGAGGCGGGGGGAATCGAACCCCCGTCCGACGTGGGCCAGCCGTGGCGGCGCTACAGGTTTAGTCTTCCTTTAATTGTCGTCCGTGGGTAGGCGGAAAACGGCCTTCCACATTCCGAGGTTCCTTGTCTTTTCCACCCGCGCGGAACCAAGAACGAGCGGAGCATCCACCTAAAGTGACGCCTCAGGAGAGCCAGTAGACGAGCCGCATCCCTCGACGTAGCGGCTTAAGCCGCTAAAGCGTAATTATCTTCGACGTTTATCGTCTTGCCCGAATGTTTAACGAGAATTACGGACGTAACTCGACCTGCTCCTCCAGACCCTCCAACACGCCGTCGAAACCTGTCGCCCCCTTTAATGTTGTTCTTAATCGTCCTCCCGCCCCTTGTGGCGCACGGCGCGGGCTATATCGCGCTTGGCGTCGCGCTCGGCTATCGCGTCGCGCTTATCGTAGGCGGCCTTGCCGCGAGCCAATGCCACTTCGACCTTCGCTCTGCGGCCATCTTTAATGTACACCGACAAAGGCACAAGCGTCAAGCCTTTTTCTCTTATTTTGCTATTTAGTCTGACGATTTCATGCTTGGCGGCCAAGAGTTTGCGGGTACGCTCCGGCTCGTGGTTGTAGTAGCTCCCTTTGTCGTATGGTGAAATATGAAGCCCTATAAGCCACATCTCTCCTTTTTCGATGGAGGCGTAAGAGTCTTTAAGGTTCAGGTTTCCGAGTCTGACGCTTTTTATCTCCGTTCCGGTCAGTACAATTCCGCATTCCAAGGTATCCAGAACGAAATAATCGTGCCGCGCCTTTCGATTTTGAGCCACGAATTTATTTGCCATTCTCCCGGTCACCTCCAATAGTTTCATAGCGCGCAAAAAACGACGCGCCCATCATAACACAAGGGCGCGGTCGCAAAACATAACATCGAAATTGAAACGCTACTTAGCCTACCACTTTAGACCGGCGTAGAAAATGTAGGCGATGGCAAGCGGGGCCACAAAGCGCACGCACCATATCCACGTGTTCAGCCAACCGAACTTGAGTTTGCCGTCGTTTGTTATTTCCTTGATTGCCTGCGGAAGCCAGAACCAACCGACAAAGACAGAGGCTAAAAAGGAACCTAAGGGCAACAGGACGTTGTTGCAGACATACTCAGCGGCGTCGAAGAAATCTTTGCCGTAAATCTTCGGGCCGCCGGCCAAAGAAGTCGCTGACGGTATGCCTAAAACAAGAATGATAAAGCCCACGCCGTAAACCGCCTCTTTGCGCGTCATGTGAAATTTTTCGATGGCGAACGCTGCCGCCACCTCAAGCAGAGACATGGACGACGTAACGGCGGCGAAGAAAAGAAGAAGGAAGAAAAGGAAAGAAAAAATCATACCGGCTGGCATTTTAGCGAACACCGCAGGAAGCGTTATGAACGACAGCCCGGCGCCGGAGCCCGGTTCGAAGCCCATAGCAAACACGGCGGGGAAGATGGCTAAGCCGGCCAAAAGCGCGATAACGGTATCGAGTCCGGCGGTCCAGGCTGAGGAAGACGGAAGCTGTTCTTCTTTGCCTATATAGCTTCCGTAGGTAAGCATTATGCCAAGCCCAAGAGAGAGCGAGAAGAAGCTCTGCCCCAAGGCGTCTAAGAACGTTTCGCCTGTCAGTTTGCTGAAATCTGGACTTAAATAAAACTTCAGACCGGCTTCAGCTCCTGGGAGCGTAACGGAACGGATTATAAGAATTATCATTATGACGAAGAGCGTAGGCATAAGAACCTTACAGGCTCGTTCAATGCCCTTGCTGACGCCTCCGATGACCACGCCCATCGTGATGGCCAAGAACAATGCCTGAAAGACGATGACCTGATAAGACTGTCCGATGAACGAGCTGAAGAAATCCCCGGAATTGCCGGCGTCGGCTATCTCCATCAGACCGGTGAGAGAGGAGATGATGTACTTGATAGTCCATCCGCCGACGACGTTATAAAAAGAAAGCGTCAAAAATCCGCCGGCGATCGTCCCCATCCACCCTATTAGAGACCAGAACGGGGATACGTTCAGCGCCTTAAAAGCCAAAACAGGCGCTTTCTGCGCCGCTCGCCCTATGGCAAATTCGGCTATCATAACAGGAAGCCCTATAAAAAGCGTTATTATCAAGTAGATAACCACGAACGCCGCGCCGCCGTCCTTGCCGACAAGATATGGAAAACGCCATATATTGCCAAGCCCGATTGCCGACCCGGCGGCCGCCATGATGAAGCCCACGCGGCTACCCCAATGTTCCCGTTTTGCTAAACCATCGCTGTCACTCATGCCCATAACCTCCACAAATCAGATTTCAGCGAAAATTATTAAGTCGCAATATTCAACTGAATTATTGTTCATAATAATTTGTTCTTAAATATAGTCACTCGTCCGAATTACTTAATTGACAAACATGCCATACTTTTGATATGATAAATTTTCGGCGTAAATTTCTAAACTCGGTAAGGCTAAGGGAGGTTCTTTGATCCATGCCTGAGTTCGTTTCGATTGGCAAAAAACGGCAGCGTTATACTTTCGGATGTGCGCATGATCTTATAGAAGTTCCTGATATGATTGAAATCCAGCGTGATTCTTATCGTTGGTTCTATCAGGATAATGTTTCGGAGGATTCACGCAAGCCGCAGGGATTGCAGGAGTTGTTGTGCGAGGTGTTTCCCATCAGAAACTTCGACGGGCAGTTTGAGTTGGAGTTTCTTCGCTATTATGTAGATAAACCCGGTTTGACGGAAGAAGAAGCCCGTCGGCGCGATATGACGTGGGCTCGGCCTATTCGGGCTACCATTCGTCTATACAATACAAAAACGCAAGAAAGCAAGGAAGAAGAGATATTCCTCGGAGACTTCCCCGTCATGACGGACAGGGGGACTTTTATCGTCAATGGGACTGAGCGCGTGGTAATAAACCAGCTTGCTCGTTCCGCGGGGGTTTATTTCACAAAGGAAGATTCGGCCTCCGGTTTAGAGGTCTGCTCCGCTAAAATTATCCCGGACAGAGGCGCTTGGTTAGATTTTATGGCCACGCCCAATGATATTGTTTCCGTAAATATCGACAACCGAAAAAAACTGCCGGTTACGCTTTTGTTAAAAGCGTTTGGCGCCAAGAACAACGACGATATTCTGAAATTGTGCAAAGTTGAAGCCACATTTATGGAATACGGAGACGACTTAAAAGGAAAACTGGCGTTCGAGGATGTCCGCGACGGAGACGGAAATTTAATCATAGCCAAAAATCGAGCCGTCACGCGCGAGATACTCGAAAAACTAAAACAGCTCGACCCAGGTGGACGCGGAGGCATAGACGTTCACGGAGTCGACGCTTCATTGGCTCTGACGCTCGAAAAAGACATGACTCAAAGCTCCGACGAGGCTATGCAGGAGATTTTCAGACGCCTTCGCCCAAATGAACCCGCGCGGGTAGAAAACGCGCGGGACTACATACATTCCCTTTTCTTCGATCCAAGACGATATACGCTCGGCAGAGTCGGACGCTATAAACTTAACAAACGGCTTGGCTTAGACATGCCTGAGACAAAACGGCTTCTCACTCTTGAAGACATAGTGTGCATTGTGCGCGAAATGTTCGCGATGCGCGCTCTCGATAAAAAAACCGACGACATAGACCACTTGGGAAACAGGCGTGTGCGTTCTATTGGGGAACTCCTGCAGAACCAAATCCGCATCGGACTGCTACGCATGGAACGTATCGCCAAAGAGCGTATGACGACCATCCCCAATCTCAACGCGGCTATGGGACGTGAACTCATAAACGTGCGTCCGATAGCGGCGGCGTTGCGTGAGTTTTACGGTTCGGGACAGCTTTCGCAGTTCATGGATCAGACTAACCCATTGGCGGAAGTGACTCACAGGCGGCGTCTCTCCGCGCTCGGGCCCGGCGGACTTTCGCGTGAGCGGGCCGGGTTTGAGGCGCGCGACGTTCACTACACGCACTACGGCAGGGTTTGCCCGATAGAAACGCCAGAAGGGCCAAATATCGGTCTTGTGTCTTCTCTGACTACTTACGCGCGCGTAAATGAACACTATGTCTTCAAGAGTGAGAAGCCGTTTTGTCTCAGGCATGTCTAAGCCAAGCCGTTTGTTAAGTTTATAGCGTCCGACTCTGCCGAGCGTATATCGTCTTGGATCGAAGAAAAGGGAATGTAT
>BNVG01000041.1 GCA_025997935.1 Synergistales bacterium
ATTTGAGCTTCGGCCTTGCTTAGCTTGGGAGCGTATGTAGCTAAATCATTATTCTGTTCTGAATATTGCAAAGCATTACTTTCTAAAAATTTTACACTCCGTCGCGGGCGGGGCGCGGGCTTGAGGAGCGGCTTTCCCGTGTGGAGGAGGCGGCTCTCGGGCTTGGCCTGTCTGTCGAACGCTCCGCGTCCCTCTCGAAAGACGAAAAAATAATCGAACGCCTCATGTCTGACCCGCCCGACGTGGCGTTTGTCGTGGACTTCGCGCAGCTTATCAAAGAGCCGCTTCTGAACGCCCCGCGCTTTGGCTGCCTGAACATCCACCCCTCTCTTCTGCCGCGCTGGCGCGGATCCGCGCCCGTGCAGCGCGCGCTTCTTGCCGGCGACGCCACGAGCGGCGTGACGGTCTTTCGTCTTGTAGAGGAGATGGACGCTGGGCCGATTCTAAAACAAGCCGAGGTTCCGGTTCCCGTTACAATGAGCGCAAACGAGCTATTTGGCTTACTTGCTTTTACGGGTAGTCAAATCGCCGTGGAGAGTGTAAAATTTTTAGAAAGTAATGCTTTGCAATATTCAGAACAGAATAATGATTTAGCTACATACGCTCCCAAGCTAAGCAAGGCCGAAGCTCAAATACAGTGGGGTTTGGACGCTCTTCAGATTCATAACCTCGTCAGGGCGTTTGAGTCATCGATAGGAGCTTTTGCGTTCTACAACGGAAAACGCCTGAAAATTTGGCGCACCGATTTGAACGCCGCGCCTGGCCCGGCGGCGGTTTGCGGCAAAGGTCGTCTTCGCCTTATTGAGGTGCAACCCGAGGGAAAACGCCGGATGAGCGGCGTGGAGTGGCTTCGCGGTTTAGGAACCGACAAAGTCGAGATTCGTTTTGATTGAGGCCGGAGGGAGTGATTCTCTTATGAGTGGCGGCATAGATGGCATTGTTGATGACATTGCGGACATTACGATAGAAGACTGTACTCTCAAAAACCTTGTGGAGCTTTATCAGTGGCCGAAAGTAATCGCCGTTACGGGCGCTCTCGGTAGCGGCAAAACCGAATTTGTTCTAAACCTCGCGCGCGGCCTCAAAGCAAGCGGTAAAAGCGTGTCCATAGCGGACGCCGATATAATCAATCCATATTTTTGTATACGCCAAATCACCGAAGCCCTTGAAAAAGAAGGGTTTTCCGTACTCAATCCGCCAGAAAACGCAAAATGGTCAGATATGTCGATAATCAACCCCAAAATCGGAGAGGCCGTCATGGGCAGGGCCGATCATATTCTCTTGGACATAGGCGGCGACGCGGGCGGCGTCATGGCGCTGAAGCAGTTCGAGCCGCTTATCCATAAGTGGGGCTACGAGCTTCTGTTGGTCGTAAACGCGTGGCGTCCAAAGACCTCCACGCCGGAGGGCGTCGCCGAGATGGCTATGCGCATGGAGGCGTTGTCCGACCTGAAAGTCACCGCGCTTATAAGCAACTCTCACCTCATGGAGGACACGCGCTCAGGCGACATAGTCCAAGGGCTTGAAACCACGCTTTTGGCCGGCAAAAACATGAATCTTCCCGTGCTTTACGCCGCGGTTATGCCAAAATTTTACGCGTCTGTCAAGGAGTTGACCGGAGACAAAATTCCGTTGTGGCCCATGACAAGATTTATGCAACGTCCCTGGGAAGGATCCGAGATGTGGAGTTGAGCGTTTTATGTTTAATAAATTTAGAGAGGGGTTTTCATAATGGCTAAAGGGCGCGTAACGGTCAGAGAGGAATTTTGCAAGAGCTGTGGGCTCTGCGTCGAGGCTTGTCCCAAGAAGACGCTTAGGATTGCCGACCATCTCAATCCAAAGGGGCATCGCCCCGTTGAGCAGTTCAAACCTGATGATTGCGTGGGCTGCGCCATGTGCGCCCGCATTTGTCCGGACGTGGTGTTGTCGGTTTTTAAGATAGATTAGCTGACTAGTCTACCATAGGAGGTGCGAATCGTGGCAAGAGCGTTGATGAAAGGAACGGAAGCGATAGCGGAGGCGGCGATACAGGCCGGTTGCAAATATTTCTTCGGCTATCCGATAACCCCGCAAAACGAAATCCCGGAGTATATGTCGGGTCATCTGCCGAAAGCGGGCGGGACGTACGTGCAGGGCGAGAGCGAAGTCGCGTCTATCAATATGGTGATGGGCGGAGCCTCCACGGGCTACAGGGTTATGACCACGTCGTCGAGCCCCGGAATTTCCCTTATGTCAGAGGGCATATCCTACATAGCTATGGCGGAGCTACCATGCGTAATCGTGAACATCTCGCGCGGAGGCCCCGGCCTCGGCAATATCCTCCCCGCTCAGGGCGACTATCGTCAGGCGACGCGCGGCGGCGGACACGGCGACTATCATGTGCTCGTGCTTGCGCCGGGAACTCTTCAGGAGGCCGTGGACTTTACTCAGGACGCCTTTGATCTCTCACAAAAATATCGTATGCCCGTTATGCTTTTGGCCGACGGCTTTATGGGGCAGATGATGGAGGCCGTCGAGATAAAGCCGCGAAAGGCCGAAGACCCCAAGGCCAACGCCGACTGGGCTCTTGGTTGGTGGAACGAGAGGGGCGGCAAACGCGCCGTTATTTACAGTATGCTGATGAACCCGGACGAGCTTGAGCGGCATAACGCGAAAATGCAGGAGAAGTACGAGATTATATCGAGCAGCGAGGCGCGGTACGAGCATTTTATGGTAGACGACGCGGAGCTTGTCGTCACGGGTTACGGCACGACGAGCCGTATATGCCGCTCGGCCGTCAACAACCTTCGCGACAAGGGCCTGAAAGTGGGCATGGTTCGTCCGCTTACCCTTTGGCCTTTCCCCAATGCCGCTTATTCCGACTTGCCCAAGAGCGTTAAGGGCATTTTGGACGTCGAGATGAGCGCCGGTTTCCAGATGGTTGACGATATACGGCTCGCCACTCTTTGCGACCTTCCCATAGCCACGACGGGACGCTGGGGCGGACATTCCCCCACCGTGCGCCAGGTTGAGGAAAAATGCGAAGAGTTACTTAAAAAGTAAGGGAGGCGTCACGCAATGAGTGAAACTCAAGTTTTTGGAATGCCAAAGGTTTGGAAATCCGATGTGCATACGCATTACTGTCCCGGCTGTACGCATGGAATAGCGCATCGCTTGGTCTGCGAGGCCATTGAAGAGCTCGGAATACAGGACAGAACGATGGCGTTGGCGCCCGTTGGCTGCGCGGTGTTTTTGCACCAGTATATCGACGTCGACATGATGGAGGCCGCGCACGGACGCGCCCCGGCTACGGCTACGGGCATGAAGGCCGTCCGGCCCGACAAGATAGTCTTCACGTATCAAGGGGACGGAGACCTCGCTTCGATAGGCATGGGCGAGATAGTACACGCGATGAACCGTAGCCTTCCCCTCACGATAGTCTTCATCAACAACGCCATT
This sequence comes from Synergistales bacterium, assembly GCA_025997935.1. Taxonomy (GTDB): domain Bacteria; phylum Synergistota; class Synergistia; order Synergistales; family Aminobacteriaceae; genus BNVG01. The sequence continues at coordinate 3,439 of BNVG01000041.1, forward strand.
TACGGCATGACGGGCGGACAGATGGCCCCGACGACGCTTTTGGGGCAGAAGTCGACCACGAGCCCCGCCGGACGCGACGCGAAGGTGAACGGCTACCCCATCCGGGTTTCCGAGCTTTTGGCTACGCTGACCGGCCCCGCGTACATTGAGCGCGTAGCTCTGACAAGCCCCAAATATATCATCAAGGCTAAGCAGGCTATTTTGAAGGCGTTCAAAAGCCAGGTCGAAGGCAAGGGCGTCTCCTTCGTCGAGTGCCTTTCGACCTGCCCGACGAACTGGGGCAAGCGTCCCATCGATGCCTGCAAGTGGCTCGAGGAAAACATGATTCCTCAATACCCCTTGGGCGTGCTCAAGGATTTCGAGTGAGGGGGCGAATTTCAAATGGCCGATAAAAAATTTGAGATGTCCCTCATAGCCGCCGGTTTCGGCGGACAGGGTCTGATGGTCTTGGGGCAGTTGATAGCCTACACCGGCATAGAGGAAGGCCGCTTCGTGTCCTGGATTCCCTCTTACGGCCCCGAGATGCGCGGCGGCACCGCCAACTGCTGCGTCATAGTGTCGAGCGAGGAGATAGGCGCGCCCGTGGTCGATGTGGCGGACATAGTCGTCGTGATGAATCAGCCGTCCTTAGAGAAGTTCCGCGACGCGGTGAAGCCCGGCGGTGTGCTTATCTACGACAGCGACCTCATAGAAAAGCCGGAGGGCCTGAGAAGCGACATTCGCGTCATAGGCGTAGCGGCCAACACGATAGCCCGCGAAGTAGGCGGCGACGACAAAGTGGCCAACATCGTCCTGCTCGGCACGACGGTCGCGGCCTCCGGGATAGTGGGAGACGCCGTCTGCGTGGAGACCATAAAGGAGAAGCTCGGCAAGAAAAAGCCGGAATATCTCCCGAAGAACCTCGCGGCCTTCGAAAAAGGCAAGGCGCAGGCGTAAAAACAACAATCTTTTGTAGGGGCGACCGCCTCGGTCGCCCGTTTTTGCGCGTTTGTGTTTTCGCGTTTGTTTTTGCGCGTTTGCCCATTTGTCCGTTTGTCCATTTTTTGTATATTTGCCCGTTTTATGGACACGGGCGACCGGGGGCGGTCGCCCCTACAAGGGGTTGAGGGGTGTTCGGATGAGAATTTCTGTAATCTACGTAATATTGGCGATTTTAGCTGTCAGCGTACCTTGCGCCGTCGCTGACGATAGCGCGAGGTACGCTTCCGTAATCAGTGAGAAAAAAACTTTTTACAGCTACAGCAGAGAAGATTATGTTTTGGAGACTTTTAAAATAATAGAGAATTTATTTCAGAGCAAAATAATAAAAGAAAATTATTTTGACTTTGACGCCATTGATAAAAATGACTTGATAAACTTGGGAACGCCTGTCTACAACTATATATTTTCCAAAAAAGAACATGGCGATTCAAAGTTTATCAAATGGGTCATGTCGAGAGTTGTGGAGTATGACGATAATGAAGGGCTTGTTTTTGATTCCTCTAGCGACCGAAGCGCCGTCATATCTTTTGGCAATGCTTTCAATTATTTCCCCAAAATCGTAAAAAAAACCATAAAAACCGCGTTTCCGGTTCTGACCGTCAAATCGTTCAGTATATTCCAGAAAACCTTGGTCTATAATCGCGGAGACACAATAGAGACCTTTGGCCGGGATGTCCGCGTGTCTTTGCATGAACTGGGCCATTCGTATGAATATTCCAATTATGGTTTTATCAATAAAGCGAAGTCGGATTTTTACGCGGCCCGGACGGCAGGAAAACCTCAAAAAAGGCTGAATACCATACCCTTACGCATATTCGCTTTCTTTATAAAAGTTTACCCCGACAATTATTATTTTAAGGAGGGGTTTATTGAGAACTACATGGGCAAGACGGACGGGGAAGAGCTTTTCAGCTGCGGAATTAGCTATGTGTTTTTCAACGGCTTGGATATATGGGAAAGAGACCCTGAGTCCGTAAAGTTCATCCTCGGAAGTTTGATATTATCCGGCGCTTATTACGTACCCAAAACATGATTACGAGAACGCTTTTGGAGCGGATTTTTTCCGCCGCGAGCATAGAGCGCTGGAACGACCACCCGCACCCCGCCGTCTTTACGGAGCTCGGCAAACAGGCGCACAAGATGATCATAGCCTGGGTTCTTGGACGCCTCGAGGAGGACAAGGGGGGCGCCGTCGATTGGATAGCTCTCATCGAGGGCGGGATATTCGAATTTTTGCACCGCGTCGTCGTGACGGACATCCGCCCTCCCGTGTTTCACAGGCTTATGGAGGATATAGAAACACGCAACGAACTTAACGATTGGGTATATAAAGAGCTTGCGTCCGACCTTACAAAACTCTCAGCCGGGTTTGCCGATAAATTCCGTGAGTACCACAAGACGGACAAGCCATCCTTAGAGCGGGAAATATTGAGGGCGTCTCATTTTATGGCCACAAAATGGGAGTTCGATTTCATCTACCGCTGGAGCGCCGGAATGTACGGCGTCGAGGACGTTAAGCGCGACATAGAATCCCAGATAGAGAAGCTGTCTTTAGGCAAAGACATCATAGCCGGTCAGGACTCGCCCCTTTGGAATTTCATATCTTTGGTCGGTCAGCTCACATTTCAAAAACGCTGGGCTCAGACCCCGCGCCTGCCTCAGACCTCGGTGCTCGGGCATATACTTTTCGTGGGCTTATCCGCCTATATGCTTTCTATCGAGATAGGAGCCTGTCCGGCCCGCGCGCGCAATGACTTCTTCGGCGGTCTGTTTCACGACCTGCCGGAGGTGCTGACGCGCGACATAGTCTCCCCCGTCAAGGCGTCGGTAGAGGGCTTGGACGCCCTGATACGCCGATATGAGCGAGAGGAGATGGAACGTAGGATATTTCCCCTGCTTCCCGGGAAGTGGAGCGAGGAGCTTCGCTATTACACGGAAGAGGAGTTCAAAAATAAAACCCTTCACGAAGACAGAATAGACCCGATACAGCGCCACGAGGGCGATATCCCGCTCGAGCTGAACTGCGACGAATACAACCCCATAGACGGGCGCGTCATAGAGGCCTGCGACAAACTCGCGGCCTACATCGAGGCGTCGGTCTCCATACGCATGGGCGTCCGCCCACAGGCGTTAGAGGAGGGCAAGCGCAATATATACGACCGCTTCTCCGGCCTTTCACTCTACGGCTATCCCGTCGGGCAGTTGTTTGATTTGTTTTGGTGAAAATCGAGAATAATAAACCCGATAAAAAACGGGCGAACGAGGTCAAATCCATTTGCCATGTCTTGTTATCTATATGCTTCGCGCCTATGCGCGACCCGCACAACCAAAATGACAAGCACGTCATCTTGAATCTCGTAAATCACCCGGTAAATCCCTACCCGGATACGGTACTCGTTGCGACCTTTGAGTTTTTTGCAACCGGAGGGGCGAGGGTTGGCGGCGAGTTTCCTTATTTCGCGGAGAATACGAGCGCTTTGTTGTCCGTCAAACGCGCCTAATTCCTTCTCGGCTGATGTTTTGAACCTAATTGAGTGGGCCATGTTTAGCCTCGTGTTTTGCCAAGACCTCCTCAAAAGTTATCGTAGACTCGTTTTTACGAGCTTCGATAATCGCTATATCTTCGGCTTCCTCTTGTTCTTCAATCAGCTCCTCGACATAATCGGCGAGTTTTTTTATTGATGCTGTCGATAACGTCGATATGCCGCGCAAAATATCCTGCCATGTTTTGGCTGCCTGCGTCTGCATTTTTACCCCCCTATTTGCGTATATATTTACTTTATTGCGTTTAATTATACTCGCGGATGGTCGTTTTTCAAAGACGAGCGTTCAAGCAAAGACAGGCGACCGGAAATTAAAGACGGGCGACCGAGGGCGATCGCCCCTACAAAAAACTATCCCGTCGGGTAGCTGTTCGATTTGTTTTGGTGAAAATGATGTAAAATATAAAATAGGAGAGGCGCGAAAACATCCGCGAAGTGTCTTTGAGGTTTCCCCTGAAGGGGGGTGATCGTGTGGAGAAAATAATATAACTCGTATTAGCTGTTTCAGAGCTAATACGAGTTATCGCCAAACTGCTTAGGCTCATCAAAGCGCGATAAGGGAAACTTGTTAGGGCGTAAGTTCTGGTGAGGTTCCGAGCCTCATCGGGCAACCCAGAAGTCGCCGTTTGACCTCTGATAAAGAAACTAAGTGACTGATAAAGACCCTAAGCGATTCGCACAGCTCGTTCCTCGCTGACTCTCTGCTTATCACACGGCTCATTCTTCGCCGGTTCGCTACTTATCCCAAACGGTTTTATTATAACAAATATTTACACATCCGCAACTGTTACTTTTGGTGATGGAAACATCAAGCGAACGCGGTTCGACCGTTTGGGGAGTTTATTTTAACAAGATTGGGTAATTCTATATTGACAAAAGGAAAATTTATTGGTAAATTGCTTGAATAGTTCTTGAGATTGTATAGCATCACGCTAAACTGTTTTGTTTCACGCTAAGGAGGGGCGGCATGACAGGGACGGACGATAGGGAAGTGTTGTAGCAGTATTCAGTAGAGCGCTCTACGGTTTGAAATTTATGATTTACATCATTTGAAAGGGGTTTTATGAATGAAACGTTTATTTGTAGTGTTGTTGGTTGCGGTATTGGCATTGGGGTTCAGCGGCGCGGCATTCGCGTATGAGACTGCTGATGTAAAGGGTCCCAACGGCGCGTTTGAGAAGGAGATTAAGGATAATCTCACTCGTCCGGCCAGCTCCAAAATTTCCATTTCCGGTGTGGCCGCTGAGGATATCATAAAGGCTACGTTGGATGCGTTTGGGAAACCTGGCACCGGCAAAGTCATAAGACTTGCCAAGGTTACAGTGAGCGAACTTCCTTCTGGCCACTCCTCCTTACCGTATGCGTTTGCTGCGGGCCATAAAGTATATGACACAGGCACCAAAGGATTTGCAGATTCAAAAGATCTTACCGCCATTACGGGAATTGTAAATAATGGAACTCAGGATATTGATCCCAGCGCTACGGTTATAGCGTTTTACGACGCCAAAGTAGGTAACAAGGATTCCGGCAGTGGCGGTGGTTGTTCTGTGCTGACTCTCGGCGCGTTGCTTGCGTTTGCTATTCCGTTGGTTGCAGTTTCCGCCAAGCGCAAGTCGAAGTAGTCCGTCCCGAATAAGGGTGGCGTTTGCCGCTCGTGTTTTGTAACATACCGAAGGCGCTCTTCCTCCAAGGGCGCCTTTTATTGTGTCTGTTTCTCTTTTGTTTTGAAATATTCGGAACAATGCTTGTCTTTGCCGGATTGATTTCAAGTATAGTTTTTGCGATTTTCAAAGGGCAATAAGGGCGTTATGGGGTTTACTCAGGACGTAATCTAAATGTAGGGGCGACCGCCCCTACGAATTGGCGCGCAAATTTTGAGGTGTTTCTCGGTTATCTTTGTATTCAAAGCAATACCGATAATATAGCTATGACATACGATGAAAAATTCAGGTTCCGAAAAGCCCGCGATAAGGCAGACGCTGAAAATGCTGAACAGTTCGAGTTATCTTTTCATGCGGTTTGATTATTTATTCAGTATGTCGCTATGTGTTCCAGTCCTATAGAGAACGAGTTCTCCGTTACTCACGGCATAAATCAAAATCCAGTTCGGCTCTATATGGCAATCTCTACACCCAAATAAATCTCCCTTGAGCGCGTGGTCGTGGCACTTCGCCGGCAACGGAGACTCATTGAGAAGCAAACCGATAATGCTTCTTAACTTCGTTGTGTCTTTTCCGCGTTTTGTGACGCGCTCCGTATCGCGGTTAAACTTCGTGGTGTAGGTAGGTTTAAGCATAGCGTGTCAAATCCCTAATTTTGCGAAAAGGTCTTCAGCGGACGAACACTTTATACCGCCGCCCTCTTCTATCTCACGAAACGCCTCAAGCGTCTCGTCGTTTAGTTGGTCGAAACTAATCTCGTCATACTCAGCCTCTTGCAGTTCCGCGGCCTGTTTCTTCGCCGCTACATAATCAAAAAGGCGTTGTAAATCGACAAGAGAAAGATTGTCTATTTCGCGCTCTAACGTCGCTGTTGTCATGTCTAAATCACTCCTTTCGTCATATTCTCAACTTCGGAAACTCCGAAGTTCTTCACCTCTCAATGTGCATGTTAGTATGTGCATATAATAATTAGCGCTGAATCATATGTCAAACGTCATTCAAATAATCAGGCTTGAGAGCCACAAACGATGTGTCAAGAATGGGCGGATTGGTTAGACGTATGGTAAAATACGCGTAAGAGGGGTGATACTATGCCAACACCACTGACAGCGGAACGGGGCGCGGCTACTGAGAGAGAACGGGTCGCGCCGGATTATATTTTTAGCGAAAGGGCGGTATCACAACAGACTTTTAACGCCGAAATAAGGCGCATTGATTTCGAACACTCCACACTTGGAAGAACGCTTGAGAGGATAGAGGCGCGTTTCAATAAGATTGATGAGCGCTTCGACAAGATAGACGCGCGCTTCGATAAGATGGACGCTAAGTTTAACGAGCGCTTAGACAAACTTGACGCCAAAGTTGATAGCCATTTTTACTGGGTAATCGGAACAATGCTTGTATTTGCCGGATTGATTTCAAGTATAGTTTTTGCGATTTTCAAAGGGCAATAAGGGCGTTATGTCGATTTCATAATAACGGGCGCGCCGTAGCGCGCCCCTACGACTGAGGGTGTTTTCTGAGTGAAAAAAGCGTTATCCATAGACATTCCGCGCACCTTGGCTTTTGCCGCGGCGTTTTCCATAGTTTCCCTGCCCGTGTTGGTGTTCAGCCAGTACGGCTGGTATCCGCAGATACATCTTTTTAAGTGGGCCGTAGCTTTTTCCGTGGTCGCTTACGGCGCGGGGAGTTGCGCGATAATGCTGGCGACGCAAAGGGGTGAGGTTCAAGTTGCGCGGACGGATCTGGCGTGGCTCGCGCTACTTTTGTTGCTTGCGTTGCAAGTGGTTTTTGTCCCGGTACGAAACTTTCCGGAGTGGCTAAGGAACTGGTATTTCTTCGCGGCGATAGGCGGCGCCGTGTTTTTGTTGCGTAATCTTCCAATAGGCGACGTGTTGCCGGCCATTTTGCGCTCGGTCGCCGTGACGGGCGGAATCTCCGTTATCTTTGGCTTTATCAGGCGCTTCTACCCCGCCGCCGACATCCCTTTTATTTTTGACATAAGCATGGCGCCGGATCGCTTCGTAGCCAATACCGGTATGGACAACATACTGGGAGTCTATCTCGCCTTGTCCGTTCTCGCCGGTTGTTGGCTACTTATATGCGCGCGTCGCGCGCGCGGTATTCCAATGACGGTTTTCGACGCTTCGCTTTTGACGCTTAACGCCGCCGGGATGTGGATGACAGGGTCGAGGTCGGCTCTTCTGTCCTGCGCCGTCGGCGTCGCCGTATTTATCCTCGCGCTTCGCCCAAACGCGCGGCAAATTAAGAGGATGGCCGTTTTTTTGACCGTGGCGCTGGCTATTTTTATAAGTGTAGCTTATATAGCGCCGAATGCGCTGGAAGTTCAAAGGCGAGATATGAGCGGTTCCCTGTCGATGGAGAACTTGTCGCCGGCGAGAGAGGGCAGGTACGCTATCTGGGGCATATCCCTCGAGGTCATAAAAGCCGCGCCGGTGTTCGGGGTCGGGCTTGGCAACTACAAATGGAACTATATGGACGCTATGGCTACGTTCAGGGAGAAATCCGACATACCGCCGAGATACACTTACTGGGCGCACAGCGAATACTTACAGCTTCTCGCTGAGGTCGGCGTCGTGGGGGCAGCGCCTTTTTTCTTTTTGATATTTTATTATATTTGGCTCGCCGCGAAGTCGCTCAAAGGCGAGCATTCTCAGGCGCTCGTCTGGGCCTTGGCCGCAGTAGCGGTTTTGGCGGTCGACTCTTGTTTCAGCCGTCCTTTTCATCGTGTGGATACCGCTTTTACTTTGTCGCTGGCACTATCGCTTATATCGAAATTTTGCGTCTCGCCCGTCGCTTTTGGGCGAGTTGCGCGGATTGTCGTGGGCGGCGCTATTTTCCTTGTCTCTTTCTCCGGCGTGGCGCTATTCGCTCAGGGCTTCAGCGATCAGAAATACCTTGGAGAATATTTTTACAGTTCCTCGTACATCGTTATTGATCCGTCAAATGTCAGAGAACAAGATAAGTATCCTCTCATGTTGGAGGACGCTTACCTTCAGCTTATCGCCAGAGAGAACTACATCAGGGCGCTGACGGACTTTGGCGACAAAGACGAAAACGACAAGAACTATCGGGACGCGGTTCGGGTGTTGACAAAATATTTCATGACAGAACCGCGCTACCCTGAGCTTAACATGCTGATGTTCCTCTATCAGACGCGCGGGGAGTGGAGCGAGGGCGAAAAATATTTCAAGTATTATCCTGAGGATGAACGCGAAAAATTTTTGCGCGGAGAATTTGAAGGGACGTATATGAAGGAGCAATCATGAAAGCGATAATGAACGCTTTCACCGTGGACTTGGAGGACTGGTTCTGCGTCTCGAATATGGAGCGCGTCTTTCCCTTGTCGCGGTGGGGCGATTGTCAGCTTCGCGTGGGTGAATCGTCAACCCTTATCTTGGAGCTTCTCAAAAAGCATGGCGTACGCGCGACTTTTTTTGCGCTCGGCTGGATAGCCGAACATTGCCCCGACATAGTCAGGCGTATCTACGAGGCCGGACACGAGATAGGCGTACATGGTTACGGACACGCGCGCTTGACGGGTCTTGGACGGGAGGAGTTCAAGGATGACCTGGCCCGTTGCGTCGAGAGCGTCTCGCGAGTCGTGCCCGAGGGGACGATAGCCGGCTATCGCGCGCCGTCATTCTCCGTCACGCGTCGTTCGGCCTGGGCGCTTGACGTCATAGCGTCGTTCGGCCTCCGCTACGACTCGTCTGTTTTTCCCGTCGGCGGGAGAACCGATTACGGCTGGAGCGGGGCGGCGCGAGGAATCAACCGTCCGCTCTGTAATCTCATCGAGGTTCCCATAACCCCGTGGTTCGGAGGGGGATATTTTCGCCTCTTCCCGTACCGCGTGAGCCGGTATATCATAAAAAAGGTAAACAAAATGGGCTTGCCCGCTGTATTCTATATACACCCGTGGGAGGTCGATCCAGAGCAGCCGAGGGTAAGATTGCCGCTCACAAAGCGTTTCCGCCATTACGTGAACTTAGATAAGACGTTGCACAGGTTGGATTTGCTGCTATCGGAGTTCAGCTTCGGCGCGATAGGAGACGTGCTTGATGAAAATGGATTCTAAACTTTCAGCTAAATATTGGGATAAAGAGGCGCGGAGCTTCGACCGCATTTACGCGCCGGACGCCGGAGTGAAGGGCGTTTTGAACAGGATGTTTCGGGGCGATATGGAGGGGCGTTTTCGTTTCACCCTTTTGCGCGCCACTCTCGACTCGCGTCCTGATATATTAGAAATAGGCTGCGGCAGCGGGGTTCATACGCGCGCGTTTCTCGATTCCGGCGCGTCGACCGTCACGGGCGTGGATTTGTCGCCGCAAATGCTTGGCATAGCCAAAGAGAGACTGAAAAAAACGCCGGCCTTCAATGACAGAGTGACGTTTATCGAGGGAGATTTTATGTCGGAGGGCTTCGACCGAACGTTCGACGTGGCGACGATTATAGGGGTGTTTGACTACATCAGCGACCACGGGGCGTTCTTAAAAAAAGCCTTAGAGCTTGCGCCTCGGGTTATCGCCACGTTTCCGAGGGAGGGCACTCTGCGTGCCCTCATAAGGCGCGTCAGGCTCTATTTGAAGGGCTGCCCGGTCTATTTTTATTCGCGTTCGGATATAGACGGGATGGCCGCCGCCTGCGGCGCGGCGGTGAGCGAGATAGAGGTTATAGGCCAGCTGTACTGCGTAGTCTTCGTGAAATGAAAATCCTTTTGGTGAACAAAGCGTATCACCCCCACATAGGAGGGGTTGAAACGGTGGTTCGGCAGATAGCGACGCATATGGCCCGTTTGGGACACGAGCCTTGCGTCCTCTGCTTCGGGTCTCGCAACGTGAGCGAAGAACTGGAGGGCGTGCAGGTTCGCCGCGTCGCGCCCTTTGCGCGCGTAGGGAGCGCGCCTGTGGGGCTGAGCTTCATCCGAGAATTTCGCCGGCTTGCCGCGCGGGCCGATGTGATAAATATTCATTCCCCAAATCCGATGGGCGAAGTGTCCGCTTTGCTCTTCGGAAAAAATAAAAAAATAGTCTGCACATATCACGGAGACGCGCAGAGGCCCGGATTTTTACTCCCAGGATACGATCTGCTGATGCGGCGTTTTTTTAGCGTCTGCGCGGCCGTGACGGCCTCGAGCCCAAAATTGGCCGTTCACTCCCGCGTCTTGCCTTCCGCCGCTTCCAAAATCACCATTGTTCCGCTGGGTATACCGATAGAAAAATATGATAGACTCCCCCCTGACCGCTTCGCGGTCTTCCCCCCTCCAAGAGGGGGGCGAGAAGTTTACATAACGCACGGCCTCTCGTCTCCCTCTTCAGAGGGGGATGTCGCCTATAGGCGACAGGGGGAGAGTTTTTGTAGCGACCCCTTCACCGTCATGTTCGCGGGCCGTCTTGTTTATTACAAGGGCGTATTTGTTCTCATCGAGGCTCTGAGTCGGCTCAAAAAGGCGGGCGAGGACGTATCCGCGCTCATTGTAGGCTCCGGCCCTCTTGAAAAAGAAATTAAAGATGCTATCATCAGTGAACAGTTAGAGAATTGCGTCACTGTCTTGCCGCACCAGCCGGACGACATATACAGGGCGATGTTTGCCCGGGCGGATTGTTTCGCGCTCCCCTCCACCCACAAGACGGAGGCGTACGGCATAGCTATCTTGGAGGCGATGGCCTCCGGTTTGCCGGTTATCAGCACGGAGCTCGGAACGGGGACGTCGTGGGTAAACGAGAACGGACGCACGGGGTTGGTCGTCCCGCCCGGCGATCCTTGCGCGCTATCCGAAGCGATAAAGTATCTCGCGAAACACACAGAGGAACGGAAAAAAATGGGCGCCTCCGCGCTCGTCAGGGCGCGCGAGGCGTTTGACGAAAAGACTATGCTAAAGGCTTATGAGGAGCTGTTTTTTGGGCATGAAAAATAATATGAAAGACAAGACGAAAGAAGGCTTGCTATGTCGCTTTTAGTTACGGGCGGAGCCGGATTCATCGGCGGCAACTTGGTGCGTTTTCTGTTGGAGCGCGGATATGAGGTCGTCAACTTGGACAGCCTGACATACGCAGGGAATCTCAACTCTTTGGACGACGTGCGTTCCAATCCCCATTACCGTTTTATTCAGGGCGACATACGTGACGCGGCGGCGCTTAGGGAAATTTTTGCGGAACATCGACCTCGGGCTGTTTTGAACTTGGCCGCTGAGTCTCACGTCGACCGTTCCATAGATTCTCCGGGAGATTTCATCCAAACCAATGTCGTAGGTACGTTCTGCCTTTTGAACGCGGCGTTGGCCCATTATGACGCTTTGTCCGACGA
>BNVG01000042.1 GCA_025997935.1 Synergistales bacterium
CAGGGTCTATGCCCTATTGATGAGTGTTATTCTAACATAAATAATATATCGTGTCTTAAGCGGCCTCACAGGAAACAGATTTTTTCATCCTCCGTTGTGATGGAAAATCATGGTTGGTTAGCACATAAAATGGCAATAGAATAGCGAGTTTACGTTCCTCAAGCTCTTTTATGTCATGCTCAAGAAATTTGAACGACTTCACTTTGTAGTTATATTGTTCACCTTCGGAAAATTCTAAAGAAAGCGTTACTTCATCCGGCGTTTTCTTTGTCGTCTCCCAGTATATAATCCTTGCGTTCGGGAATTTTATTGATATTTTACTCCCGTCCTCCGATAGCGTTTTTGTACGCAGGGCCTCGGCTAAGCCGTACTCAAAGACGCGGACAACGATACTTTCGTCGTCGCCGATTTCGGCCTCGATGTGATAAGTATACGCGCCGCCTATTATGATAATGGTATCCGAGTGGAGGCGACGTAACTTTTTCGATACGTTTTCCGTGTTGGGATAATCAACGGTACTGTCTAACGGGTGATTTGTACCGAACAGACCGTTGATGAATTGAATTATTAACCCGGCAATGAAGTCGCGCGTTTTTGTCGTGAAGTATCTGCGAAAACCATTGCAAATACAAGAAGCTAAAAATCTATAACATTACAATGCGCAGAACATAATTGGTGGATTAATACTGCCACGCTTGACAATCGTATCAACTGCTTCAAGATTAAGTCGAATATTTGAGCCGTATCGCGTTCTTGTTTTTTGCCTGATTTTTTCGCCACTTCGCGATTGTCCTCCCGCTTCACTCAGCCGTTTCACCCAACCATGCCGCTATTCTATAGCAAAAAGCAGAACACATCAACTCAGAATGGTGTCTTACGCCGAATCTGTGGTCATGTTGGGTATTATATTGTTCTGGTTACGTTGGTGGTCGGGCGGTTTATGAAACGGACCTGGGTATTATGTGTATGAGCTTCAAAATGTAAATAACACCCTAAGTTGAAACCAAAAGATCCCAGCCCTTAAATTTGGATAGGATCTTTTGGGTCGGGATCTGAGCATAAATATCTCGGCTCTTCGTTATTTATTCTCGAAAACGACATCAAACTTCATCCTATAGTCATACCTAAATTAAAGAAATACCCCCTTGGTATATTAGCGTTTTTTGTATATACTACTATGAAGCGCGTTAAAAGTCCGGAGGGCGTATAATTGCGTAAGTAAATTAAACTCAGGGAGGTTTGCAAATGAACACGTTTATGATCGGTTTAGTTATTCTGGTTGTGGGCGGCGCGGTTTACGGTAAAATCTGCGCGTCGGTCTTCGGGCCGGACGAACGCAAGACGCCGGCTTTCACCAAGGCGGACGGCGTCGACTTCGTCCCGATGAAGACATGGAGAAACACCCTCATCAATCTGCTGAACATCGCGGGGACCGGCCCCGTACTCGGGCCGATTCAGGGAATTTTGTTCGGGCCCATAGCGTTAATCCTCATTCCTGTGGGATGCGTACTGGGCGGCGCTATGCACGACTACTTCTCGGGAATGATAGCGATGCGCAACGAGGGGGCGCAGATGCCCGCGCTCGTCAAGAAGTACTCCGGCAAAACCGTGAACGGCATTTATCAGGTGCTTGTGTGCTTGCTGATGTTGTTGGTGGGAGCGGTGTTCACCACCACCCCCGGCGACCTCACCGCGACGGAGACCTTCAGGTTTCTGGGAGTGGCGAAACCCGCGGAATGGGCATGGAGTGGGTATGTCATATGGGGCATATACGCCGTCATATTCGCTTATTATATAATAGCTGTTTTGTTCCCCATCGACGCTATCATCGGCAAAATTTATCCCATATTCGGATTTATTCTGTTGCTGTCGGCGGTCGGTCTGTTCATCGGCCTGTTTACGGGAAATTATCCGCTTACTGAGCTTTCCTGGGAGAACTGGAAGGGTGTTCATCCTAGCGGACTCCACCTCATCCCGATATTCTTCATCACCGTGGCTTGCGGTATTGTGTCCGGGTTCCACTCAACGCAGACCGCTATAATCTCCCGTACCGTCACCCATGAGAAGCAGGGTAGTACGACGTTCTACTACACGATGATCCTCGAGGGATTCATCGCTATGGTTTGGGCGGCGGCGGCTATGGGCGCCCTCAACAAGGGCATCGCCGTCGGCGGCGCCACACCCACACCGGCTCCCGCTGTTGTCAGCATCGTCGCCTATGACATGCTGGGCACAGTCGGCGGAATCCTTGCCATTCTGGGCGTTATAGTGCTACCCATCACGTCCGGCGACACCGCGCTGCGCTCCCTGCGCCTGATGGTGGCCGACGCTATCGGCTACGACCAGAAGCCTATGGCAAACCGCCTTACGCTCTCCATAGTTATCTTTGTGCTTACTTTCGGCATTCTCTACTGGTCAAAGACCGACGCCAACGGATTCAGCATTCTGTGGAGATATTTCGCCTGGAGCAACCAGATGATCGCTATTTTCGCCTTCGCCATTATCGCTATCTATCTATATGGCAGAGGCTACACGACAGCGCCTTATATGTCGCTACTTCCTGGTATGTGGTACGCCTTCATCACCTCTTCTTTTATTTGCAACGCCAATATTGGCTTCGGCCTGCCGATGAACACGGCCTACGGCATCGGCGCGGTGTTTGCTCTTGTTTACGCTTTCCTGATCTACAGGACGGGTAAGGCGCTGAACGCGTCCCGCCTGGCCGGAGAGCTGATTGAGCCCAAGCCCATTTATTAGGCCATTGGGTCATCCGTTAAAGCCAAGAGCCGCTTTGCAATCCTCTGTATTACCCTCCGGAAGAGGACTGCAAGTTTTCATAGCTCTGTAACAAAATTCACTTATACGCCCGTGCGGAATCTACGGATTTTGCACGGGCTTTTTTTTGAGTAATTGCGGCAAGCGGCGGGCTCGAAGGCTTGTCGCTATTTTTAATCTTGGCGCTGTTATTCCAATATTTTACTTGTGGAAATATTTGAAAAAATTTCGCAGAACTCTATTATAATAGGGAAAGTTGGTGTCTTTAGATTCTTAATTATAAAGGGGACGTTCGCTTATGGAAAAAGCCAAGCTGGGTCTTATCCCGAGGTTGATTATCGCTATCATAATAGGTATTGCATTAGGAAGTTACGCTCCCGTGCCTCTCAACCGTCTCATCGTCACTCTGTCGTCGTTTTTCGGTTCTTTCCTGAAGTTCGTCATACCTATGATGATTCTCGCGTTTGTCACTATGGGAATAGCCGACCTGACTCAGGGCGCGGGCAAGCTGCTCGGTTTTACGGCTGCCCTGTCCTACGGCTCTACGCTTGTAGCGGGCGCCTGCGCGTTTTTCGTGGCGATACACCTCTTTCCGCACTTCATCTCCGGCGATATACTGAGCACGATAGGAGATCCGGAGGCCGGTATGCTCAGCCCGTATTTCGCTCTGCCCATTCCTCCAATATTAGATGTCATGTCCGCCGTGGCGCTTGCGTTTGTCCTGGGGCTTTGCATAAGCTCCATGAGAGGGCGCGAGATCAATAACGCCCTCTACAACGGGATGAGCGAATTTTCGGTCGTGATAAACAAGACGCTGCATACGGTCATAATCCCGCTACTGCCGCTTTATATCTGCGGCACTTTCATAAACATGACGGTAAGCGGCCAAACGTTCACCATCCTCGGGATTCTCTGGAAGGTCTTCCTGACGGTCATAATTCTTCACCTGGCGGATCTTCTGTTTGTATTCGGCGTCGCCGGCGCCGTGAGCGGGAAGAATATGTTCAGCCTTATGAAGAACCAGATACCCGGATACCTGTCGGCTATCGGCACCCAGTCGTCAGCGGCTACTATCCCCGTCAACCTCAAATGCGCCGAGGCGGACGGAGTGTCGAGTGAAATCCGCAATTTTGTAGTTCCCCTGTGCGCGAATATCCACATGTGCGGTTCGATGATAACGATCACCAGCTGTGTCACGGCCGTGTTTCTTATCTACAACATGCCGATACACATTGGCATTATAATGCCTTTTATCATGACGCTCGGCATAGCGATGATGGCCTCTCCCGGCGCTCCCGGCGGCTCGATAATGACCGCGCTCCCGTTTTTGCCGATGATAGGCATAGCTTCGGACAGCGCGATAGCGAGCCTTCTTATAGCCCTTTACATCACTCAGGACAGCTTCGGCACGGCCTGTAACGTGTCGGGCGACAACGCCATTGGCGTGGTGGTAGACACGTTTTATCAGAAATATATCAAAAAATAACTCAAGCGAGCGACTCGTCGGCTCTTTGCCCGGCGCGGTCGCTCAGCTTTATGCCGAGGGTGGTGTGTGCTTTGATAAGTGTGCTTGACATCTTCAAGATAGGGGTAGGCCCGTCGAGTTCCCATACCGTCGGGCCTATGCTGATTGGCGGGAGCTTTATAAAAGAACTTGCCGATAAAAAATTTTCGCCTGTTCATATAGCGATAGACCTGCACGGTTCCTTGGCGCTGACCGGCAAAGGGCACAGCACCGACAGGGCGACCGTACTGGGGCTTGCCGGGTTTGAGCCCGAGACAGTTGACATAGACGTGTCGGCGTCGTTCACCTCGGGCGTCAAGAAAATCAAGAGGATGAAACTCGGATATTTCGGTACGGAAATAGATTTCGACTGGGATAAGGATATAACTTTCTTGCCCGACAACCTTCCGTTGCATGAAAACGGAATGATTCTGCGGGCGTACGACTCGACCGGCTCCGTTTTTTCAAGCGTCTACTACTCCACCGGCGGCGGATTTTACTGCAAGGCTGAAGACTTTAACTCTCACGGCGTTAAAGTTGCCGATACGGAAACACTTATACCTTATCCCTATAACACGGCGGACGGTTTGATAGCGGCGTGCCACGAGACGGGGCTGTCCCTGTCCGGCCTTGTACTGCTGAATGAAACAGCGCTTCACGGCAGAGAATATTTGAGCGAACGATTAGCCAAGATATGGAAGGTAATGCGCGAGAGCATGGAACGCGGCATGGCGTCCGAAGGGCTCCTGCCGGGTCAGTTGAGGGTTCCGAGGAGGGCCATAGGCCTCAAGCGCAGGCTGAAGTCCATAAACGCGCTCTCGCATGACCCCATGAACATCATAGACTGGGTCAATATGTTCGCCTTCGCCGTCGCGGAGGAGAACGCCGCCGGTGGCCGTGTCGTAACCGCGCCCACCAACGGAGCGTGCGGCATAATCCCGGCGGTTCTCGCTTATTATGACAAATTTGTCTGCGCCGTCACGCCGGATTCTTACGAAAGATACTTTATGGCGTCGGGGGCAATAGGAGCGCTGTACAAAGCGAACGCATCTATATCAGGAGCGGAAGTAGGCTGTCAGGGAGAAATAGGGGTCGCGTGTTCTATGGCTTCGGCCGGCCTTGCCGAGCTTATGGATTGCTCGCCGGAGCAGGCTTGCGCCGCGGCTGAAATCGCTATGGAACACAATCTGGGCCTGACCTGCGACCCCGTAGACGGACTTGTGCAGGTTCCGTGTATAGAACGAAACGCTATAATGGCGGTGAAGGCTATAAACGCCGCCCGAATGTCTCTGTCCCGAACGACGCCCCCGCGCGTATCTCTCGATAAAGTCATAGAAACAATGTACGAGACGGGGCAGGATATGAACGCTAAATACCGCGAAACATCACAGGGAGGTTTAGCGAAAAATATAACGTGCCGGTGAGCGGGTGACGCGCGCGAATTTTTGCTGTTTTTGTTATTATTTTGTTGTATTGTACCGAAACATGTATATAGTATTAGCATTTAACTTGAAGCCCGCTTGCCGGTGAGGTGTGTCGATGAAACAAATGACGTGGAACGTGGCTCTCGGAGAGCTTTTGAGCGTAGAAGGCGTTGTGGCCGAGGATATAATATCAAAAAACGGCCCGGTGCTTCTGCCGGCCGGGGTCAATTTAGGCTCTCTCAGAGAAGCGGAACCCGAAATCGTTTCGCTTCTTTTGAAGCACGGCATAACCCACGTCAGAGTCAGAAGCGTACCGGACATTACGGCCGGAGAGTTCAGGACGGCTCTGCGCTCGCTTGTCCCCGCCGTGGCCGAGCTGAACCCTGTGCTGACGCAGCTCGCGGTCAGCCAGCTTGGCGCTATCTATCAAAACATAGAAGACCGCAAAACCAGAGAGCGCGGCATAAGAACGATGCTCATGATAGCCTCGCGGCTACCGAGGGAAATTCGCAGAACGCCCTCCATAACGCTTTCGATGGTCGACTCAAACGACCGAGAGGGCGAGCGCGATTATATTCATGCCGTCAACACGGCTCTTTTGGCCGGTTATATAGCTCAGAGGGTTTTTCCGATATGGCCGGCGTTTGTGGAATCCTGCGTTATGGGCGGCTTCTTTCACGACATAGGCAAGGCCTTTCTCGCGGAACTGCCAACGTCACAGCCTCACCGGAACAAAAATATCCTGCCGGGCGAGACCAAAATTTACAATTTGCATACTCTGCTTGGGGAGGCCCTTCTGCGGGACGTCGGCGTAAGCGACTTTTACATTCTGAGCGCCGTGCGTTCGCATCACGAAAAATGGGACGGAAGCGGCTCTCCCGACCGTCTCAGCGGGGAAGACATCCCGGCTGCGGGGCGTATTGTGGCGGTGGCGGACGCGTTTGAAAACCTGACGAGCAGCTTGCTGGCCGACGACCCCCGCCGTTCCAAAAAAGCCGTTTCCACCATGATATGTATGACCAACTCCGATTTTGACAGGCGAATAGTTCGCGCGCTTCTTGCCTCGATAGGTCTCTATCCGCCGGGCGCTGTGGTTATTCTGTCGGACGGGAGAATCGGAATTGTGTTGGAGACTAAGGAGCGCAACCTGCTTTGCCCGCGCGTATTGGTCTGTATCGACAAAAACAACCGCCGCGTCACGCCTTTTGAGATACTGAACATCCATAAGGAAGGGACTGTCTATATAAAAGAAGCCATAGACGATTTCGGCAAACGAAAACAGGAACACTTGGCCGCCGAGGTGGTTGGTTAGAAAGTTGGTTAAGCCAATTAGCGATACGCCCTTAGCCGAGGGAATGAGGGGGCGAGCATTGGACGAATATTGCGGGCAAAGGCATCTTATGGACACAGGCGCGCCGATGCGAAGCCTTATCGAGTCAAGTCGTGTGCCGAGTTGCATTCTCTATGGGCCTCCCGGCGTTGGAAAAACCACCCTCGTGCGGCTCATAGCCAAACACACGGGGCGCAGTCTGCTCGAGATAAACGCCGTCACGGCGAAGGTGGCGGAGCTTCGTGAACTCGTGGAGGATGCGAAGCGGCTCAAGACAATCGGAGGCGGAGTGTCGGCTTTGGCTTTTGTGGACGAACTCTACCACTTCAACAGCTCTCAACAGAACGCCCTTTTGCCGTCGGTGGAAAAGGGCGACCTTATACTCATAGGCACTACGACGGAAAACCCACGATATGAAATAAACAAAACGTTGCTCTCGCGCATGGTGGTGTTCGACCTGAAGCCGCTCGAGCAGACTGCGCCCCGTGTGTTTGGCTATGAGCCGCACGAGGGTGGTTTTTCCAACGCCGGGAGGCCCATAGAGAATGCAACTCGGCACACGACTTGACTCGATAAGGCTTCGCATCGGCGCGCCTGTGTCCATAAGATGCCTTTGCCCGCAATATTCGTCCAAGGCGCGCGCCCTCATTCTCTCGGCTAAGGGCGTATCGCTAATTGGCTTAACCAACTTGCTAACCAACCACCTCGGCGGCCAAGTGTTCCTGTTTTCGTTTGCCGAAATCGTCTATGGCTTCTTTTATATAGACAGTCCCTTCCTTATGGATGTTCAGTATCTCAAAAGGCGTGACGCGGCGGTTGTTTTTGTCGATACAGACCAATACGCGCGGGCAAAGCAGGTTGCGCTCCTTAGTCTCCAACACAATTCCGATTCTCCCGTCCGACAGAATAACCACAGCGCCCGGCGGATAGAGACCTATCGAGGCAAGAAGCGCGCGAACTATTCGCCTGTCAAAATCGGAGTTGGTCATACATATCATGGTGGAAACGGCTTTTTTGGAACGGCGGGGGTCGTCGGCCAGCAAGCTGCTCGTCAGGTTTTCAAACGCGTCCGCCACCGCCACAATACGCCCCGCAGCCGGGATGTCTTCCCCGCTGAGACGGTCGGGAGAGCCGCTTCCGTCCCATTTTTCGTGATGCGAACGCACGGCGCTCAGAATGTAAAAGTCGCTTACGCCGACGTCCCGCAGAAGGGCCTCCCCAAGCAGAGTATGCAAATTGTAAATTTTGGTCTCGCCCGGCAGGATATTTTTGTTCCGGTGAGGCTGTGACGTTGGCAGTTCCGCGAGAAAGGCCTTGCCTATGTCGTGAAAGAAGCCGCCCATAACGCAGGATTCCACAAACGCCGGCCATATCGGAAAAACCCTCTGAGCTATATAACCGGCCAAAAGAGCCGTGTTGACGGCATGAATATAATCGCGCTCGCCCTCTCGGTCGTTTGAGTCGACCATCGAAAGCGTTATGGAGGGCGTTCTGCGAATTTCCCTCGGTAGCCGCGAGGCTATCATGAGCATCGTTCTTATGCCGCGCTCTCTGGTTTTGCGGTCTTCTATGTTTTGATAGATAGCGCCAAGCTGGCTGACCGCGAGCTGCGTCAGCACAGGGTTCAGCTCGGCCACGGCGGGGACAAGCGAGCGCAGAGCCGTCCTGAACTCTCCGGCCGTAATGTCCGGTACGCTTCTGACTCTGACGTGGGTTATGCCGTGCTTCAAAAGAAGCGAAACGATTTCGGGTTCCGCTTCTCTGAGAGAGCCTAAATTGACCCCGGCCGGCAGAAGCACCGGGCCGTTTTTTGATATTATATCCTCGGCCACAACGCCTTCTACGCTCA
This sequence comes from Synergistales bacterium, assembly GCA_025997935.1. Classification (GTDB taxonomy): domain Bacteria; phylum Synergistota; class Synergistia; order Synergistales; family Aminobacteriaceae; genus BNVG01. Next base: position 8,883 of record BNVG01000042.1, read on the forward strand.
AAAGCTCTCCGAGAGCCACGTTCCACGTCATTTGTTTCATCGACACACCTCACCGGCAAGCGGGCTTCAAGTTAAATGCTAATACTATATACATGTTTCGGTACAATACAACAAAATAATAACAAAAACAGCAAAAATTCGCGCGCGTCACCCGCTCACCGGCACGTTATATTTTTCGCTAAACCTCCCTGTGATGTTTCGCGGTATTTAGCGTTCATATCCTGCCCCGTCTCGTACATTGTTTCTATGACTTTATCGAGAGATACGCGCGGGGGCGTCGTTCGGGACAGAGACATTCGGGCGGCGTTTATAGCCTTCACCGCCATTATAGCGTTTCGTTCTATACACGGAACCTGCACAAGTCCGTCTACGGGGTCGCAGGTCAGGCCCAGATTGTGTTCCATAGCGATTTCAGCCGCGGCGCAAGCCTGCTCCGGCGAGCAATCCATAAGCTCGGCAAGGCCGGCCGAAGCCATAGAACACGCGACCCCTATTTCTCCCTGACAGCCTACTTCCGCTCCTGATATAGATGCGTTCGCTTTGTACAGCGCTCCTATTGCCCCCGACGCCATAAAGTATCTTTCGTAAGAATCCGGCGTGACGGCGCAGACAAATTTGTCATAATAAGCGAGAACCGCCGGGATTATGCCGCACGCTCCGTTGGTGGGCGCGGTTACGACACGGCCACCGGCGGCGTTCTCCTCCGCGACGGCGAAGGCGAACATATTGACCCAGTCTATGATGTTCATGGGGTCATGCGAGAGCGCGTTTATGGACTTCAGCCTGCGCTTGAGGCCTATGGCCCTCCTCGGAACCCTCAACTGACCCGGCAGGAGCCCTTCGGACGCCATGCCGCGTTCCATGCTCTCGCGCATTACCTTCCATATCTTGGCTAATCGTTCGCTCAAATATTCTCTGCCGTGAAGCGCTGTTTCATTCAGCAGTACAAGGCCGGACAGGGACAGCCCCGTCTCGTGGCACGCCGCTATCAAACCGTCCGCCGTGTTATAGGGATAAGGTATAAGTGTTTCCGTATCGGCAACTTTAACGCCGTGAGAGTTAAAGTCTTCAGCCTTGCAGTAAAATCCGCCGCCGGTGGAGTAGTAGACGCTTGAAAAAACGGAGCCGGTCGAGTCGTACGCCCGCAGAATCATTCCGTTTTCATGCAACGGAAGGTTGTCGGGCAAGAAAGTTATATCCTTATCCCAGTCGAAATCTATTTCCGTACCGAAATATCCGAGTTTCATCCTCTTGATTTTCTTGACGCCCGAGGTGAACGACGCCGACACGTCTATGTCAACTGTCTCGGGCTCAAACCCGGCAAGCCCCAGTACGGTCGCCCTGTCGGTGCTGTGCCCTTTGCCGGTCAGCGCCAAGGAACCGTGCAGGTCTATCGCTATATGAACAGGCGAAAATTTTTTATCGGCAAGTTCTTTTATAAAGCTCCCGCCAATCAGCATAGGCCCGACGGTATGGGAACTCGACGGGCCTACCCCTATCTTGAAGATGTCAAGCACACTTATCAAAGCACACACCACCCTCGGCATAAAGCTGAGCGACCGCGCCGGGCAAAGAGCCGACGAGTCGCTCGCTTGAGTTATTTTTTGATATATTTCTGATAAAACGTGTCTACCACCACGCCAATGGCGTTGTCGCCCGACACGTTACAGGCCGTGCCGAAGCTGTCCTGAGTGATGTAAAGGGCTATAAGAAGGCTCGCTATCGCGCTGTCCGAAGCTATGCCTATCATCGGCAAAAACGGGAGCGCGGTCATTATCGAGCCGCCGGGAGCGCCGGGAGAGGCCATCATCGCTATGCCGAGCGTCATGATAAAAGGCATTATAATGCCAATGTGTATCGGCATGTTGTAGATAAGAAACACGGCCGTGACACAGCTGGTGATCGTTATCATCGAACCGCACATGTGGATATTCGCGCACAGGGGAACTACAAAATTGCGGATTTCACTCGACACTCCGTCCGCCTCGGCGCATTTGAGGTTGACGGGGATAGTAGCCGCTGACGACTGGGTGCCGATAGCCGACAGGTATCCGGGTATCTGGTTCTTCATAAGGCTGAACATATTCTTCCCGCTCACGGCGCCGGCGACGCCGAATACAAACAGAAGATCCGCCAGGTGAAGAATTATGACCGTCAGGAAGACCTTCCAGAGAATCCCGAGGATGGTGAACGTTTGGCCGCTTACCGTCATGTTTATGAAAGTGCCGCAGATATAAAGCGGCAGTAGCGGGATTATGACCGTATGCAGCGTCTTGTTTATCACGACCGAAAATTCGCTCATCCCGTTGTAGAGGGCGTTATTGATCTCGCGCCCTCTCATGGAGCTTATGCAAAGCCCCAGGACAAACGCAAGCGCCACGGCGGACATGACATCTAATATTGGAGGAATGGGCAGAGCGAAATACGGGCTGAGCATACCGGCCTCCGGATCTCCTATCGTGCTCAGTATATCGCCGGAGATGAAGTGCGGAAAGAGGTGTATCGCCACGAAAAACGCGCAGGCGCCCGCTACAAGCGTAGAGCCGTAGGACAGGGCAGCCGTAAAACCGAGCAGCTTGCCCGCGCCCTGAGTCAGGTCGGCTATTCCCATAGTGACAAACGCGAGAATCATCATAGGTATGACGAACTTCAGGAAAGAACCGAAAAACGACGACAGAGTGACGATGAGACGGTTGAGAGGCACGGGAGCGTAACTTCCTAATGCAATACCTATTATGATAGCGATAATCAACCTCGGGATAAGACCCAGCTTGGCTTTTTCCATAAGCGAACGTCCCCTTTATAATTAAGAATCTAAAGACACCAACTTTCCCTATTATAATAGAGTTCTGCGAAATTTTTTCAAATATTTCCACAAGTAAAATATTGGAATAACAGCGCCAAGATTAAAAATAGCGACAAGCCTTCGAGCCCGCCGCTTGCCGCAATTACTCAAAAAAAAGCCCGTGCAAAATCCGTAGATTCCGCACGGGCGTATAAGTGAATTTTGTTACAGAGCTATGAAAACTTGCAGTCCTCTTCCGGAGGGTAATACAGAGGATTGCAAAGCGGCTCTTGGCTTTAACGGATGACCCAATGGCCTAATAAATGGGCTTGGGCTCAATCAGCTCTCCGGCCAGGCGGGACGCGTTCAGCGCCTTACCCGTCCTGTAGATCAGGAAAGCGTAAACAAGAGCAAACACCGCGCCGATGCCGTAGGCCGTGTTCATCGGCAGGCCGAAGCCAATATTGGCGTTGCAAATAAAAGAAGAGGTGATGAAGGCGTACCACATACCAGGAAGTAGCGACATATAAGGCGCTGTCGTGTAGCCTCTGCCATATAGATAGATAGCGATAATGGCGAAGGCGAAAATAGCGATCATCTGGTTGCTCCAGGCGAAATATCTCCACAGAATGCTGAATCCGTTGGCGTCGGTCTTTGACCAGTAGAGAATGCCGAAAGTAAGCACAAAGATAACTATGGAGAGCGTAAGGCGGTTTGCCATAGGCTTCTGGTCGTAGCCGATAGCGTCGGCCACCATCAGGCGCAGGGAGCGCAGCGCGGTGTCGCCGGACGTGATGGGTAGCACTATAACGCCCAGAATGGCAAGGATTCCGCCGACTGTGCCCAGCATGTCATAGGCGACGATGCTGACAACAGCGGGAGCCGGTGTGGGTGTGGCGCCGCCGACGGCGATGCCCTTGTTGAGGGCGCCCATAGCCGCCGCCGCCCAAACCATAGCGATGAATCCCTCGAGGATCATCGTGTAGTAGAACGTCGTACTACCCTGCTTCTCATGGGTGACGGTACGGGAGATTATAGCGGTCTGCGTTGAGTGGAACCCGGACACAATACCGCAAGCCACGGTGATGAAGAATATCGGGATGAGGTGGAGTCCGCTAGGATGAACACCCTTCCAGTTCTCCCAGGAAAGCTCAGTAAGCGGATAATTTCCCGTAAACAGGCCGATGAACAGACCGACCGCCGACAGCAACAGAATAAATCCGAATATGGGATAAATTTTGCCGATGATAGCGTCGATGGGGAACAAAACAGCTATTATATAATAAGCGAATATGACGGCGTATATGCCCCATATGACATACCCACTCCATGCCCATTCCGCGGGTTTCGCCACTCCCAGAAACCTGAAGGTCTCCGTCGCGGTGAGGTCGCCGGGGGTGGTGGTGAACACCGCTCCCACCAACAACATCAGCAAGCACACAAGCACCTGATAAATGCCGTTCACGGTTTTGCCGGAGTACTTCTTGACGAGCGCGGGCATCTGCGCCCCCTCGTTGCGCATCGCTATCATTCCCGAGAAGTAGTCGTGCATAGCGCCGCCCAGTACGCATCCCACAGGAATGAGGATTAACGCTATGGGCCCGAACAAAATTCCCTGAATCGGCCCGAGTACGGGGCCGGTCCCCGCGATGTTCAGCAGATTGATGAGGGTGTTTCTCCATGTCTTCATCGGGACGAAGTCGACGCCGTCCGCCTTGGTGAAAGCCGGCGTCTTGCGTTCGTCCGGCCCGAAGACCGACGCGCAGATTTTACCGTAAACCGCGCCGCCCACAACCAGAATAACTAAACCGATCATAAACGTGTTCATTTGCAAACCTCCCTGAGTTTAATTTACTTACGCAATTATACGCCCTCCGGACTTTTAACGCGCTTCATAGTAGTATATACAAAAAACGCTAATATACCAAGGGGGTATTTCTTTAATTTAGGTATGACTATAGGATGAAGTTTGATGTCGTTTTCGAGAATAAATAACGAAGAGCCGAGATATTTATGCTCAGATCCCGACCCAAAAGATCCTATCCAAATTTAAGGGCTGGGATCTTTTGGTTTCAACTTAGGGTGTTATTTACATTTTGAAGCTCATACACATAATACCCAGGTCCGTTTCATAAACCGCCCGACCACCAACGTAACCAGAACAATATAATACCCAACATGACCACAGATTCGGCGTAAGACACCATTCTGAGTTGATGTGTTCTGCTTTTTGCTATAGAATAGCGGCATGGTTGGGTGAAACGGCTGAGTGAAGCGGGAGGACAATCGCGAAGTGGCGAAAAAATCAGGCAAAAAACAAGAACGCGATACGGCTCAAATATTCGACTTAATCTTGAAGCAGTTGATACGATTGTCAAGCGTGGCAGTATTAATCCACCAATTATGTTCTGCGCATTGTAATGTTATAGATTTTTAGCTTCTTGTATTTGCAATGGTTTTCGCAGATACTTCACGACAAAAACGCGCGACTTCATTGCCGGGTTAATAATTCAATTCATCAACGGTCTGTTCGGTACAAATCACCCGTTAGACAGTACCGTTGATTATCCCAACACGGAAAACGTATCGAAAAAGTTACGTCGCCTCCACTCGGATACCATTATCATAATAGGCGGCGCGTATACTTATCACATCGAGGCCGAAATCGGCGACGACGAAAGTATCGTTGTCCGCGTCTTTGAGTACGGCTTAGCCGAGGCCCTGCGTACAAAAACGCTATCGGAGGACGGGAGTAAAATATCAATAAAATTCCCGAACGCAAGGATTATATACTGGGAGACGACAAAGAAAACGCCGGATGAAGTAACGCTTTCTTTAGAATTTTCCGAAGGTGAACAATATAACTACAAAGTGAAGTCGTTCAAATTTCTTGAGCATGACATAAAAGAGCTTGAGGAACGTAAACTCGCTATTCTATTGCCATTTTATGTGCTAACCAACCATGATTTTCCATCACAACGGAGGATGAAAAAATCTGTTTCCTGTGAGGCCGCTTAAGACACGATATATTATTTATGTTAGAATAACACTCATCAATAGGGCATAGACCCTG
>BNVG01000043.1 GCA_025997935.1 Synergistales bacterium
ATCTTTTTCAAGATTACTATAAATTACCATGTTGATATTTTTTCTTTGTCAAAAAAAATATCTGTGCTAAAATAGAGCCAACGAAAGGGGAGTCAGCCCTATTCAAAACTTTCTCCCCTTAGTTAGCGGGATCGCCATTTAAGGATTTCCAAGATTAGGCGGACTATCCAGTACAGAGCAGCGGCGAGATATGAAAACCTTGCTGGGGTCATCTTACCGCTGCGTCTGCCTTTAGACTTAACGCGTTTTCGCATTTCATCACCAGACTTTCGGAGGGCAAGATCCCCGTTTGTAGTAAGCCCTGACTTACTTAGGACCCCTTCTGAGCAGATATTATACTATAAAAGAGGGCTAATGCCCTCCTTTATCAATCTTTTCCCTCGTTTCTACAGTCATTGAGGCGATTGAGACATGGAAGTAGGCGCGCGCAAATTTTGAGGCGTTCCTGAAGCAACCTTATAGCCATAAAACAAAATCGTCCTTTGTCCTTCCGCCACAACCAATAGTGTAGTAACATAAGTAGAGGCGTTGCGTATGACGTCTCTACTCTAAAGAGCGGAGGGCTTGCGCTCTCCGGCGGGGGTGTCCTGAATGAGCGAGGATTTTTTGAGCTACAGAGCGGAAGATTATTATAAACAGCGCGGATGGCTTTTGGTCGAGGGGCGGTGCGGCGGAAAGTCGAAGGGCTTGGCTTACGCCCATACGGTTTTGCTGGCGTCCGATTTGAGGGACAAGGTCGAGCTTCCGTTTTTGAGCCACGTTGTATCCACGGAGGTTTTTGAGGATTTTCTGCACACGAACGGCCTTGACGACCTATACGACGAGGACGACTGGGAGTCTGTACAAAAGCGCCTGGCGCTCGCCTCTTTTTCGGAAAGCCTGAAGCGCGACCTCGAGCGCATATTGGGCGACTTTGAGAAAATCGGAAGCCCGCCTTTGGTTGTGCGTTCGAGCTCGCTGATGGAGGACGCAGTGGACTTGGCGTTCGCCGGAAAGTACGATTCTTTTTTCTCGGCCAACATCCGCGACCTGTCGTGGCGCATGGCCAAGTTAGAGGAGTGTATCAGGGGCGTGTGGGTCTCCATGTTCAACCCCTCCGCCCGAAAATACCGCACGAAACACGGCAAGGCTCACCATGACGAGTCGATGGCCGTCATAATCCAGTCTATGGTGGGCAAGGACAGGCACAATATTTACTATCCAAAGCTCGCGGGCACTATCTTCTCGCGCATTTTCCGCCGTCCCTCCCCCCGTATCCAAAAAGAGGACGGCCTCATGTGCATATGCTTCGGCATAGGCACTCGAGCTGTCGACAGAGGCGCGGCGCGCAGCTTCTACCTCACGAACCCGTCCCTTCGTCCCTCGGGAAACTCCCCCGAGCGCATAGCTGGCTCGAGCCAGGAGTTTTTCGACTATATCGACAGAAACGAGGGCGAGATACGCACGGGCTTCGTGCGGGAATGGTTGCCCATGCTCACGGAAAATCACAAAGACCTCGACGAGTATATAGAGTTTTACGATGAGGAAAGCAACATGCTGCTTCCTTACAGCTTTTTCACCGCCATGTCGGCCAAGAGGCCGCTCGTGTCCTTCCCCGATTTTCATAAGCGCCAGACCTATCTTTTCGAACTCGCTCACGACCTTATCCGCCTGATGGAGTCTCAGCTTCAGCTGCCCGTGGATATGGAGTTCACCTACGACACGACGAGCAGAGATTTCAGGCTCGTACAGCTTCGTCCCCTTACGCATTTCAAGGAGATGTCGCGCGTGGAGGTTCCGGTTGTCCAGAAAGATCAGGTGATATTCAGGGGCGACCGCATGGTGAGCAACGGCAGGCTGCGGCACGTACCCTATCTTGTCTACGTCGAGCCGCTGAAATACCTCAGCGAGTGGAACCCGGAGGGAGCCGCCCGCGCTGTGGGGGCGCTGAACGAGAAGCTCAAGGGGACACACTACATATTGGCCGGCCCCGGGCGGTGGGGTAGCCGAAACCCGGCCATAGGCGTACCTATACAATATGGCGACATATATAATTGCGGCTGTCTCGTTGAGCTTTCCGCGCCGCAGTTCAACTTCAACCCCGAGCTTTCCTACGGCTCTCATTTCTTCCTCGACATGGACTCCGACAATATTCTGTACCTGCCGGTCTTCGCGGGGCAAAGCAACAACGTCTACGCCTCGGACTGGCTCGACAAAACGCCGTACGAAATAGGGGAGCACCCTTCGGTTCGTATATACAAGGGGGACTTCTTCGTTTATTTAGACGGAGAGAGCGAAGAGGGCCTTGTGTGCTACGACAAACCTGGCGATTGGGGGATGAAGTAAATGCTTCTCGTCATGGACGCAGGGAACACCACGACCGTCGTAGGGGTGTTCGACGGAGAGAAGCTCCTGAGCCACTGGCGGCTTTCCTCCATTTTACGCACGTCGGACGAGTTCGGGGTATACCTGATGTTTTTGCTTTCAATCATTTCACTGGGGCCGGATGATATAGACGGGGCTATGCTGTCGAGCGTCGTGCCGCCCCTCGACCTCCCTATACGCGACGCCATAAAGACGTATTTCCGCGTAGAGTGTCTGAGCGTCAACGCCTTTATAAATACGGGCCTTGAGATACGCTACGCCGCGCCGCACGAGGTGGGGGCCGACCGCATAGTCAACGCCGTGGCGGGACGCGCGAAATACGGCTCACCCGTCATAGTCGCCGACTACGGAACCGCGATAACGCTCGACGTCGTATCCTCGGACGGAGCGTACTTAGGCGGCGTCATAGCGCCGGGAATCGTCACGGGCATCCAGGCGCTCTTCGGGCGCACGGCCAAGTTGCCGCAGGTGGGCATAGAGCTTCCGCCGTCCGTTATTGGGCGCAACACCACCGAGTCCGTACAGGCCGGTATGCTCTACGGATACGCCGGGCTGACCGACGCGCTTGTAGCTCGTATCAGCGAAGAGCTCAACATAAAGGCCAAGGTGGTGGCGACGGGCGGACACGCCGAGCTAATGGCCTCCATAACAAAGAGCATAGACCACGTCGACCAGTGGCTGACGCTGGACGGACTTCGTTTGCTTTATGAGCTTAACCGTAAATAATGAAATAAACACGGGCTGCCGGAGAGACTGCGCGCCCCTGCATATTCAAAATCCGCTTTGGCTCGCGCCTTTGGCCGGCGTGACGTTGCCGCCGGTGCGGAGGTTTTTTTCGCGTCTGGGCGCGGGGCTGACTCACACCGAGATGATAAGTTGCATGGGTGTTATAAAGGGCAATCGCAAGACCGCCGGGATGCTCAAAATTTTGGACGGCGAGGGGCCTGTGGTTTTACAGCTCTTCGCGCCTGACGTGAAATCCCTCATAGACGGGGCGGCGGCGTCTCTTGGGATAAGCTCAGAGATAAACGCGACTCAATTCGCCGCCCTCGGTATAAATATGGCCTGCCCCATGCCTAAAGTCACGAAGCGCGGAGCGGGCGCGGCTTTGATGAACGCGCCCGATACGGCTTTTGAAATGACGCGCGAGCTGAAAAAATTGGGGCTGCCCGTCTGGATAAAAACGAGGCGCGGCGAGGGTGAGAGGACGGAAAGCCTGAGCTGCACACTGCGCTTCATAGAAGGGCTATCAGACGCTGGGGCGGACAACGTATGCGTACACGGACGGACGCCCGCTCAGAGGTACGAGGGAAAGGCCGACAGGGAGGTTGTCAGGGAGGCGGCCGCAAAATTTCCCGGAAAAATCAGCGCGTCGGGCGACGTGTACGCGCCGGAGGACGTGTTGGATTATATAAAAATGGGCTGCGTAGGTGTGATGCTGGCGAGAGGCGCCGTAGCGAACCCGTTCTTGTTCCGCAAAAGCCTCTTTGCCCTGGGGCTTTTGGCGTCGTTGGAGTTCTTCGATACGTTTGAGGCGCGTATCGGTATATTGCTGGAACTATCGGAAGAACTTAAAGAGGAATGTGGGGAGAGGTTGGCCGTCGTGCTACTCAAGCGTTTTTTGGGCGGCGTTCTCAGAGGTTTCCCGGCGTCGGCTGAGGCGCGTCGGGCGGTCGGCGTTGTGACTGATTATTCTGAAATGACGCAGATACTGCGGTCTTACGCTGACGCGGCGTTTTAAGTTATAGCAAGCGTTTCCCTGAGCTTCTTTATCACATCAACAGCGTCGACGGGCTTGCCGAGATGTCCGTTCATGCCGGAGGCGAGGCAGCGTTCTATGTCCTCGCGGAATACGTTTGCGGTCATGGCGATTATCGGTATGGTTTTGGCGCACTCGACGCCCGACGCCCTGATGCGCTTCGTGGCCTCGTAGCCGTCCATTTCGGGCATCTGAACGTCCATCATTATAAGTTCGTAGCGCTCGGGGTTGTCCGTAAATTTTTTGAAGGCTTCTTTCCCGTTCTCAGCGAAATCTATCTCTATGCCCGTATGTTCGATAAGGGCTCCTATTATCTCGCGGTTTATCTCCACGTCCTCCGCTATCAGTATGCGATGCCCGGCAAACGCGCCTTCGTCCTTCGCGTAGTCATACTCCGCTTCCTCCTCGACCGGCGCGGCGGCGGCGACCCGGGCTTTTATCTCGAATATGAAAGAAGACCCCTCGCCCGCTTTGGACTCGATCCAGATCTTTCCGTCCATCAGCTCTACTATGCGCTTCGAGATGACGAGTCCGAGGCCCGTTCCGCCGAACTTGCGGGATATGCTCCCGTCGGCCTGCTCGAAGGAGCGGAACAGGCGGGACTGCTGTTCTTCCGATATGCCTATGCCGTCGTCTTTGACCGTTACGCGCAGGGCGCAGACCCCGTTGGTTTCCGATAATTTTTTTGCGGTCAGGGATATGGAGCCTTCCTCGGGGGTAAACTTCACGGCGTTCGATAAAAGGTTCGTTATGACCTGCGCGAGGCGCTGTTCGTCCGAGATTATATTCTGAGGGATGTCACGGTCGAGATTTACCGTGAAGCGCTGTCTGCGTTCTTCCGCGCGGAAGTTTATGACGCCCGCTACGCGCTGAATCATTGTTTCAAAGCTGAACTCGCTTACGGAGAGCTCGAATTTGTTGGCCTCTATCTTCGACATATCCAGAATATCGTTTATCACGCCGAGCAGATGGTGAGACGCCTCTATTATTTTGTCGAGGCAGTATTCTTTACGCGCCGGGTCGTTGGAGGCCTTCGCTATGCTGGTCATGCCTATGACGGCGTTCATGGGGGTGCGTATCTCGTGGCTCATGCGCGCCAAAAACTCGGATTTCGAACGTGTGGACTGCTCCGCTAAGTCCCGCGCGTTTTCCGCCGCGTTGCGGGCTTCGGTTATATCCGTCGTGTCGTAGAAGAACAGCATCGCGCCCTCGGTGACTCCGCTTCCCTCAACCATCGGCGTGGCCTGAACTACGTAGTGCCGCGTAAGCTCCCCGCTGTCGCTCTTGATGTCGCACTCGCCCTCGACGGGGCGTTTCGTGTCCGCCTCGTTCTGAAAGAGTGCGTCCATGTACTGCAAAAAATCCTCGGACACGACGCCCTCTAAAAGCTCGCGGCACGTTTTGCCGCTTATTATGCTGAAGGCCACGATGCGGCGCGCTCTAAGGTAAGAATCGCTCGCGACCACCAAGCGCCCCTCGGGGTCGAATATCAGAATGTGATCCTGGCTGTTGGCCAGCAGGAGATCCATATATTTTTCAAGCCTCGACCGCTCGGCGGACACCGCCGCGCTGAGCCGCGCCTTGGCCTCGGCGTTCACCTTGTTGCGCTCGTTCAACGCGCGCTCGTATTTCAGGTCGCGGGCGAGTTTTTTGGCCTCAAGGAGGAGTTTTTTGTTTTCCTCCCTGAGAAGCGCTATCACGGATTCGAAGTTCTCCTGAGCGGTTTCGCCGCCCGAGTCCGCCATGCCCGTCAGATTATCCGACAAATTCAGTCACCATTTTTTCTAAAGAAAACATATCACGAGCGTGGTGTTGTGAGCGCGGTTTATCGTACTTTTGCCGTCCGGGCCGCACACCGGGCAAAGTTCCCCGCCGCTGTAGGCCATATGGACGGCTATGCCGGAGTCCTTGATTATCTCGCACACCTTTTCAGCCTCTTTGAGAGGTTCGTAACCCAAAAAGAAAAACCGGCCCACGCACGAGAACAAAAACGCGCAGGTCGGCTTGTACTGCGCCAGAGCCGCTTTGAGGGAGGCGGCGGCTGTGGCGACTATCTCGTCCGCGTTCACCGACGCGACGGACAACGTCGCCCCTACCGGTATGTCTCCGCCGCAGACGGCCGCGCCGTGCGGGGTGTTCGCGAACATCGCGCGCACCACGGGGGCCGTACCGTCGTTGTAGTCAACCAAAAGGGGAAATGTGTTTATACCCTGAATGTTGCCGTTCACGTCGGCTTTGTGCCCCAGTGTCTCTAAGTATTGCACGGTCGTCATGCCGTTCACCGACTGAAGAAGCCCGCCCTGAGACGCGCTGACCACGCCCTTGTCGCGGTAAATTTTCTCAGGGGACAGGGACGCTATGAAAAACTTGGGGTTCGCCGGGCCGAACAGAAGCACAAAGGCGCAACGGTCTTTGTAAGCCGTACCGCCGCGCACGACCTGCGAATCGTGGTAATCTTCGTTGTGGTCGACCGCCAGCATCCCGAAGAGCGGAACGCCAGGGGCCACTTTGTTCGTCGCGTTGACGTAAGGGTCGCCGCTAACGTCTGGAAGGAGAGGCGAGAAACTCAATATCAAAGACGGCTTTTCATCCGCGCCCCTGCCCGCGGCGGCGCCAAGGTACGCCTCGCTCAGCGCTGTCTCTACGTTGCTCAACGTCAGAGGCTCGCTCAACCCCACGGCAAAATCGACGTCGTCGCTTGTCAATACGGTCAATGTAAGCGCCATAGTCTCCGCGCCGTCCGCTGTCGCGCTACAAAGCGTCGTCGCGCCGACCATCTCAAAAGGCAGCTCGGCTGAGAGCGCGCGCACGACTCCCGAATCCAAAAAATCAGAATAACAATTCATAACGCCGATAGAGTTTTTGAGAAGGCGACCGCTTTGTTCGAGATTCAGCTGTTCTTTTATCTCGCTCAACGCGGCGTCGACGTCGTCTATCTCGGACGTGTGAACTGTGAACGCTTTTATCATTTAGTTGCCCCCCTTTGAAGTCATATGATAATAATACACTAACGGAGGTTTTTTTGACTATGATAAAGATTTGTTATATACTTGTTTCATACAAAAAGATTATGAAAAAATCATGAAAAGATTATAAGTTGCATTGTAAAGGAGCAGAACAAGAATTTAACATGAAGGAAATGAAAATACTTATTTCAAACGACGACGGCATTTACGCGCGCGGCGTCGTGGAAGCGGCGAACAGGCTCGTGGAACTCGGACACAGCGTTACGGTAGTGGCTCCCGACAGGGAGAGAAGCGGAGCGGGGCAGTCTATCGACACCTCCATGCTTCGCGTCAAGGGCGGGAGGTTCCCGGGGTTTGACGAGCGCGTCAGGGCTTTCAAATGCACAGGTACGCCTTCGGACTGCGTGACCCTCGGCCTTGAGAAGATCTTCCCCGAGGCGGAGATGGTGCTTTCCGGGGTGAACAACGGCCCGAACTTGGGCTGCGACGTTTACTACTCCGGCACGGTGGGGGCGGCGCGCGAGGGGTATTTCGGGGACAGGTTCTCCGTGGCGTTGTCTCTTGACGTATCGGAAGAACAGCGAAGCATGGATGACGAGCGGTACGAAACCGCTCTTTACGTCATAGAATGGGTGTTGGACAACATCGACATACTATCGGGCGGGGAAACCAACAAGGGCGCGCTACTCAACATAAATATCCCGAACGTCCCGTTGCGGGATATAAAGGGCTTTCGTATGGCGGCGGCGGGGCGAAGACGTTACCGCGACCGCGTGAGCGAGTACCACGCGCCGGGCGGACTCGGCTACTGGATACGCGGTCTTCCCGTGGACGAAGAAGAACACGAGGGCAGCGATGTCCGCGCGGTGCGCGACGGATATGTGGCGCTCAGTTTTCTGCGCCACGACACGACGGATCACGAGCGCAACAGCCGCCTCGACGCGGCAACAATATCTGATTTTTGCGAATAAAATCCGAGGGGTGATTTACTTGTATAAAATCGTACTGATAAGGCATGGAGAAAGCGCCTGGAACAAAGAAAACCGCTTTACGGGCTGGGCTGACGTGCCGCTTTCCGATAAGGGCGTATCCGAGGCGTCCGAGGCCGGGAAGCTCCTGAAAAAAGAGGGCTTTGTTTTCGACTTAGCCTTTACGTCCGTCCTGAAACGCGCCATAAAGACCCTTTGGCTCACGCTTGAGGAGCTCGACCTGATGTGGATACCCGTCACTCACTCCTGGCGGCTGAACGAGCGTCATTACGGCGCGCTTCAAGGTCTGAACAAGTCCGAGACGGCCGCCAAATACGGCGACGAGCAGGTCAAGATATGGCGTCGTAGCTACGACACGCGCCCTCCCTTGCTTGAGAAAAATGACGAGCGCCACCCCTCCAAAGATTCGCGCTACGCCGCTCTAAGCGCGTCCGAACTGCCGGACGGCGAGTGTCTGGCCGACACCGTGGCTCGCGTCGTGCCGTACTGGGAGAAGACCATCACGCCCGAGATAAAGGCCGGGAAGAAGATAATCATAGCCGCGCACGGCAACAGCCTCCGCGCGCTCGTGAAGTATCTCGACAATATCTCTGAAAAAGATATACTCGAGCTGAATATCCCGACCGGCGTGCCGCTCCTCTACGAGCTTGGAGACGACCTGAAACCCCTGAGCCACCGTTATCTCGGCGACGCCGAAGCGATAGCGAAGGCTCAGGCCGCCGTGGCTAATCAGGGGAAATCGAAATAACGCGCGTATTTCCTTTAGTAAGGGCGGCAAGTGGCCGTCAGCGCTAACTTTACAAGGGGGGTTTTTGAAATGTTTTTTTCGGAACGTATCAAGGCTATGCAGACATCACCGATCAGAAGGTTGTTGCCCTACGCCAACGAGGCAAAGAAAGCCGGTAAAAAGGTTCATCATCTGAATATCGGGCAGCCTGACATCAAAACTCCCGACGAGTATTTCGACGCCGTAAGAAACTTCAAGGTCGAAACCATCGCCTACGCCGAGTCACAGGGATTAGTCGAGCTTCGTGACGCCATCGTGGGTTACTATCAGGGCTGGGACATCCCCTACGAGAGAGACGACGTCTACATCACCAACGGCGGTAGCGAGGCCCTCATGTTCGCGGTCATGGCTATATGCAACCCCGGCGACGAGCTTCTGACGCCCGCGCCGTTTTACGCTAACTACAACGCCTTCGCTCAGGCGTCTCTCGCTAAGCTCGTCCCCATTCCGACAAAGGCCGAGAACGGCTTTCACCTCCCGCCCGCGGAGACAATCGAAAAGCTCATCACGCCCAAGACCCGCGCTATATGGATATCGAACCCGGGCAACCCGACGGGCGTGGTCTACACCGCCGCGGAACTTGAGACGCTGGCGTCTCTCGCCAAAAAGCACGACATCTACCTGATAGCGGACGAGGTCTACCGCGAGTTCACCTACGACGGGCAGAAGTTCCACAGCCTCGGGCACATCAAAGACGTCTTAGATCGCGTCATCATGGTGGACTCCGTATCCAAGCGCTTCAGCGCCTGCGGAGCGAGGGTCGGCTGTATAGCCATCAAGAACAAGGAGTTCATGGGGCAGATTCTAAAACTTTGTCAGGCCCGTCTTTGCGTGTCCACGCTCGAGCAAGTCGGCGCGACGGGGCTTTACAAAACCGCCAAGAGCTACCTCGAAGACGTCAACAAAGAATACAAAGCCCGCCGCGATACGATCTATAAGGCGTTAAAAGGCATGGACGGCGTAGTCTGCGAGGAGCCCAAGGGCTCGTTTTACGTAATGGTGAAGATGCCCGTGGACGACGCCGAGAAGTTCATTATATGGATGCTCCAAAACTACGACGTGAACGGCGAAACGACGATGGGCGCGCCCGGCGCTGGCTTCTACGCCGCAGGTTCCGGCCTCGGCCAAAACGAGATGCGCGTGGCTTACGTCCTGAAACAAGAGGATATAGTCAAGTCCATGAATATCCTAAAGGGCGCGCTCGATGTCTACCCGGGGCGCGTAGAGGCTATCAAGGCATAAATGAATAACTTAAAGCGCTCCGCCATACTCGGTCATTATGCGTGGGGCGCTTTTTTGTTGTGCGCTATATTTTTCTTCTTTGTCTATCCGTTAGTCCGGCTGTTTTTTTTGAGCTTTCAGGGTAAAGAGGGGCTTACTTTATCGCTTTATTGGAATATGCTCGCGTCGGCGCGCGTCCAAAAGGGGATATTGAATACGATAGGCATAGTCGCTTTTTCGAGTCTTCTAAGCGTGACGGTCGGGGTGTTCGAGGCATGGCTGCTCGCATATACGGATATTCGCGGCAAGTCTCTGCTCCGCGCGCTGTTTCTCGTTCCGTTTGTCATTCCGTCGTACATAACGTCGCTGGCCTGGAGCCGCATGATGGGAGACAGCGGCTTTTTGTCGCAGATTTTGCAAAGCGTTTTGCCGCCCGGCTTCGCGGTGCCGACTATTTACGGCTGGTGGGGTATAGTCTGGGTCATGGGAATCTGCAACGCCCCGCTCGCCTTCATGTTCTGCCTGAGCGCCATGCGAAAGATACCGCGCGAGCTCGAGTGGGCCGCGCGGTGTTCGGGTTGCGGACCCTGGGAGACGTTTTTTTCAGTGACTCTGCCCCAGGCGCTGCCGGGCATAGCCGGAGGGGCGCTGACCGTGGCTCTGGCCGGAATAGACAACTTCGGCATACCGGCGTTTCTCGGGGCGAACAAGGGCGTCAACGTCCTCAGCACGCTCATATATCAGGAAGTGATGGGCTTCGGCCCCTCGGCTTTCGGGCGCGCCGCCTGCCTCTCCGTCATATTGGGCCTGCTGGCTCTCCTGTGTTGCTTCGTGCTGTGGCGACTGCTTGGCAAAAGCGAGTCTTTAGAGAGCATGGTTCCCGATATGCGTTCGCGCGTTTCTCTAGGGAAGGCGCGGTGGAAGGTCGAGCTTTTTATATGGGTTTTTATCGTCGTGACGTCGCTTATGCCCCTTGTCTCGATGCTCGCCGTCTCCCTCGTAAAGGCTTACGGCTTGCGGTTCGTCCCCGGCAATATCACGCTTGACCACTTTTCTTTTTTGTTTCAAAACCGAAAGGCCGTGATGGCGCTCTTAAATAGCTTCAAACTGTCGCTCTTTACGGGGTTTGTCGCGCTCGTTATAGGCTCAGCCGCCGCTTACGTCAGAATCAGACGCCCGGGGAACATATCGCGCTTCATAGAGGCGGCTTTCACGCTACCTTATGTCCTGCCCGGCACGGTCTTCGCGTTGTCCATGATAATCACGTGGATAGAGCCGATTCCGGGGTGGCGTCCCGGCATATACGGCACGGCGACGTTGCTTGGCATGGTCTACGTCGTGCGCTTCAGCGCGCTTCAGCTTCGCGCCACGGCGAGCGCGCTTCAGCAGCTCGACCGCTCCGTGGAGGAGGCGGCGGCGACAAGCGGCGCGGGGCGCGCGGCGAGGTGGGCGTCCATAATTATCCCCTTGGTGGCTACGGGGCTTTTTTCGGGCTTCTTTATGACGGCGGCTCACGCGTTCACGGAGCTGACGGTCTCATCTATTCTGGGGTCGGTCGGCTCTGAGACGATAGGCATGGTCGTCCTGAACTTCGAGCAGAGCGGAAACATCACCGTGTCCTGCGCCTTTTCCGTGCTGGCGCTTTTGCTGATGGGGGTGTTTTTGATACCGGGGGCGATTCTGCACCGCCGCAATTCGATAAGAGGATAGGGGCGACCGAGGGTATGTCGCCCCTACGACAAAGGTAAACCGGGCGAACGTAGTTCGCCCCTACTGGTTTTATAATATGTTAATCGTAGGGGCGAACTGCGTTCGCCCGTTGCCGCATCTGAACCTTGTTGTCGGCTGCGCGTAGCTTGAATCGCGTCAGGACGCCTGACAACTTCTCTGAATACCGAGTTATGGCCTCGGCCTGCTCCGCGACGTTCTGGGCCGCCATGGCCGTGCTGTCCACCGCTCCCCTTATGCCTGAGACCGTGTCCACCATCTCTATGGTGGACTTCGTGGCCTTGTCTATACCCGTCGCTACTTCGCGACTGGAGGCAGCCTGCTCCTCCGCCACGGCCGCTATGTTCTGTATGGAGTCATTGGCTTTGTTTATCTCGTTTATCGCTCCGTTGAGATCATTTTGCGCCTGCTCGGCCTGAACCAATGTCTCTGAGAGGACTTTACCGGCCTCGACTGTCGCCTTGATACTGCCCTGGGCGGCGTTTTGAAGCTCCACGATAATGCCGTTGACGTTCTGAGCCGCCTTTGCGGACTCCTCCGCGAGCTTCCGCACTTCCTCCGCCACGACGGCGAAGCCCCGCCCCACCTCGCCGGCGCGGGCGGCCTCTATGGCGGCGTTCAGGGCTAAGAGGTTTGTCTGGTCGGCTATGCCCGTTATGACGGACACAAAGCCGCTGACGTTTTGAACGGAATCCACGAGCTGTCTTATCTTGGCCTCGCTCTCCTTGGCGTTCACCTCCACGTTACGCATACCATTTGTCGTGTTGCCCACCATGTCGGCGGCTTTGTGCGCTCCGTTCGTCGTCTGGGATATAAAGGCCGCGCTGTCCGTGGCGGAACCAGCCACGGTGTCCGCGCCCGCGCTCATTTCTTCCACTCCCGCGTTGCATTCCTCGAGCGCCGCCCCGTTGGATTCGCTCAAAGAGCTCACCTGGTCTATGGACGCCTTTATCTCCTCCATGGACGCGTTTGCCTCTTCAGATATGCCGGATAGCTTCTGCGCGCCGTCGACGAGGTTTTCGGCCACCTCTACGACCTCGCGCATACTGTTTTCCTGAGATGAGATCATGTCGTATATCGCGTCTGAGAGTTTGGCAAGTTCGTCCTTGCCCTCGTACTTGAAGTCCCCCCGCTCTATAGTAAGGTCGCCCTCGCCGGCGCGACCGGCCAGCTCTACGATGACGCCAAGCGGCTTGGCTATACTGCGTGAGATGAACACGGCTATGACGATACCCAAGAGTATAGCTACGCCCGCGGATGTGAGAAGAACATTGATAGAGCTGTTGAGCTCTCTGACGCTTTCCTCCGAGATTGCTCTTGACCTGTCGAAGCCCAGAGTGGAGGCTTTTGTGGTGGCTTCGTCTATGGTGTCGCGCATCTTGTAGCGTTCGGCGGCGACGCTGGCCAATTGATCGAGGGAATCGGCAAAGTTCCCGATGTTTGCCTCGTAATCCTTGACAATTTTCAGTATGCGCTCGTTGCGCGCTTTTTGATCCGCTGTTTTGGCGGCGTCCAGCATCTTCTGGAAATTCTCTTCTATGTTTACTAACTGCGAGACGGAGTCCCGCATGCCGGCGGCGTTGCCTTCGGCTATGGCTACTCGGAGCGCTACTCGAATGTTCAGAGCGGCCACCTGTTGATTCGTTACGTGCTTCAGCAGATCCGCAAGATAAATCAGCCTCTCGTTGTCGGCGGAGCCTATGCTTGTTCTTAGGATATTATGTATATCATCGGCGTTCGTCGAGAGTTCGGTGAGCATGTCGGCGCCCAGCTTGCTTATGATCGCCAATAGCTCTCTTTTTTTCCTGATCGCCTCTATGGTTTTGTTCATCGAGTCGGCGTATTGCTTCGCGAGAGGCGCGACTGTTTCCACGATATACGCCGAGGATTGCAGATCGGGGTATATTTTGTGAAACTCGGAGACGACCGCCATGGCCTTTTCCGTTTTGGCGAAGCTGTCGAGAACGGTCTTGATGTCCTCCTCGCGCTCTGAGGTCTGCACGTCTTTCATGGCCATAAAAACCTCGTAGACCGTGCGTTCGTAATCGATGACCATAGTCACTGACGGCATGACCGTTTCGCTTAGAAAAATATTGTTCTTGTTCGTATTTTCAGAGGTTCTCCAAGCCAGTCCCACCGCGATAACAAATATGAAGAGCAGCAATCCAAACCCCAAAAGTAACTTGGACGTGATACGAATGTTCCTCCACATAGACAACATCTCCTAAATTTTTAATCAGAATAAATAAACCTACAAAACGCATATAGTATAATACCAAAATTATATTTATTATGTAAAAAATATATAAAAATGGCAATATTGAAAAAATAATCGCGGGGGTCACGCCTTCACATCCAACCCTTCCGGCTCTTCCGTCCCCTCCGTCTCAACGTTATCCAACTTCTCCTTCAACGCCTTTACAAACTCCACAACAACGTCAGCCGGTATCTTACGCACTACGCTTCCGTCTTTGTTGTCTATGATAGAGACGTTATTTAGGGCTTTGCGTTTCTCCGCTTCGGTCAGCAGTTCGCCCCTACCGTCTTTGATAAATAG
>BNVG01000044.1 GCA_025997935.1 Synergistales bacterium
TGTACAGGTGGAGAGAAGTTCCCGAGCTTTGAACACATATATCCCTAACCCTTGGCCGCGAATGGTTGGTCGCCCGTGCTTTTCGCTTTCATGGCGTCTTTTTTTATAGCGGGGCAACGGTTTTTTTGGTGGTTCACCGCGTTCAATCCCGTCCGGTGGCCTTTCTCGGCACAATGGGCGGGGTGTGCGGCGCTTTTTCGCTTGGGTTTGTTATGGTACACCTTTGGCAGCTGTCCGGGCTGTCCGGCGACGGCGCCGCGTTATTGGCCAGCACTATGCCCGACATAGACCTTCGCGGAATTTTGCTGGCGTCGATAATAATAAGCTCGATAGGCGCGGTGCTGGATGTCGGAATATCCATCACAGCGTCTATGTCCGAGCTTATAGAGTACGACCCCGCCATATCGAATCTCGCTCTGTGGACGTCGGGGATACGGGTCGGGACGGAGGTTTTAGGGAGCATGATAAACACCCTTATCCTCGCCTACCTCGGCACGTCCCTGCCTGTTGCTATACTTATCAGCAACGCCGGGGCGGACTTCTGGGGGCTTATGAACGATCCCTACGTAGGGCAGGAGATAGTCCAAAGCCTCGCCGGCACGTCCGGCCTCCTGCTGACCATACCGATAACCGCGACGCTTTTCACGCTCAGGGAAAAATGGCGCGACGGCAACGCCAAAAGTGACGCAAAACATGGCGCGCGGCGCAAGGGTTAGGGATATATGTGTTCAAAGCTCGGGAACTTCTCTCCACCTGTACACGGGATAGTCGGCCAAGGCCAGCATCTCGCGGTCGCCTCCGCTGTCGCCGTAGGCGTAGATTTCGGAGTAGCGGCTTAAATCGACGGCTTTGCGGATACGCGCGACCTTCTCGGCCCCCCGGCAGTTCGGCGTGGCGAGGCGTCCCGTCAGTACGCCGCCCTCGTCTACCTCCAACTCCGTCCCTATGACTATGACGTCTTTGCTCTGACGCTTTGCCCAAAACGCTATCCATTCTTTCATGGAAGCCGTCACGACGTAGACCGAGTCTTTACGCGACAGGTGTTTTGAGAAAGTCTTCACGGCCGACGGCCTGATGATTTTGTCGAGCCTTGTATCGGCGTATTGCTTGGCCATAGATAAATAAAAATCGTAGCTCACTCCGCCTAAGAGTGAGCTTAGCATGGCTTCTTTCAGAAAACCCCTGTCGAACCTGAGAGAGCGGAGCGACGCCCCCGCGGCTTTGGCCGCGGCAAAAGCGACGCGTCGCTTTCCGGATGAAAACGAAAAAAAATCCCCGAACGAGTCTCGCGTCGTCAAAGTCCCGTCAAAATCAAAAAGAGCGAGAGAAGGCACAAAAATCACCCCAATTATGAAGATGCAGGGGCGACACGCCTCGGTCGCTCCTGCGTTTGTTTTAGTACGCCAGTTTGTATATCTCCAAAATATCCTCGCTCGTCAAAGACTGCAATACGCCAAACGGCGCGAAGATGGAGGCGTTCTTGGCCAAGCGATCGATGTCGGACTCCGGGATATTGAGCTCTCTGAGCGTCGTGGGGGCGCCGAGAGAGCGGAAGAACCTCTCGAGCTCGTCTATCCCGGCGGCGGCGCGGTCTTCTTCGTCTTTGCCCCTTATGTCGAATACGGACTCCGCGAAACGGGCGAATGGCGTCGGATGGTCTCTGTAGAGATAACGGGCCCAGGCCGGCATCATCACTGACAAAGACGCGCCGTGCGGCGTGTCATAAATAAGGCTCAGAGAGTGTCCTAATTTGTGGGAGGAGAAGTCCCCGCGCGGGTCGCGCCCGCAGGACATAGAGCCGTTATGCCCTAAAGAGGCCGCCCAGGCGTACTGAGAGCGGGCGACATAGTCGTCGGGGGACTCGCGCAGGGCCGGTATTATACGAATCATACTTTTAATGATGGCGTAGCCCTGTTCATCTATAAGCTCCGCGCCCTCAGCCCCGTCGAAGAGCCTCTCCAATACGTGGGCCATAATGTCGATTCCGCCGTTGACCGTCTGGGACTCGGGCATGGACGCCTGGACGGACGGGTCGATGATGGAGACGCGAGGGAAAAGATACGGGCTGGTTATGGATGTCTTTTTGTCCTGCTCCGGGTTGGAAACAACTGCGATGTTGTTGACTTCGCTTGACGTGGCGGAGGCCGTCAGCACTCCGTAAATCGGTAACGCGCTCTCTATTGCGGCCGTCCCCTCAAACAGATCCCACACGTCGCCTTTATAGAGCGCTCCTGCCGCTATGGCCTTCGCTGAGTCGAAGACGCTACCACCTCCGACGGGAACGATGGCGTCTACCGAAGCGGCCTTTATTCGGGCGACTCCCTCGCGCACCTTGTCTACGCGCGGATTTGACTTCACTCCGCCAAGCTCGACAAAAGCTATCTTGTTTTCGTTCAGCGCGTCGGTTACCTGAGTGTAAACTCCGTTTTTGAAGATGGCCTTGCCGCCGTAAAGCAAAAGGACGCTCTTTGCGCCGACGGCGGATAATTGAACCGCGATTTGGGAAATCGTCCCCTCACCAAAAATAACAATCGTAGGATTCCACCACATAAAATTTTTCATTTCAAAACCGCCTCCAAACAAAAGTATTATTCTGAAATTATAGCCATTTACAAGAATTATAGCTATTTACTAAAACACAAAACGCGATTTTATTTAACTATTATATTCAAAACCAGTTATAATTTTAGTTAAATTTTTTTGGGGGTGTAGCCCGTGAATCGAAACAACAACCGAAAGCCGCCAGAACGCTTGGAGGATGTGACCATCGCTCTCGTAGCTGTTGCGATGGGGCGTGAAAGCGCGGACAGCGTCATCAAAAACACTCGGCTTGTCAATGTAAACACGGGAGAGATACAAGAAAATACAGATATAGCCATAAAGAACGGAAGGATAGCGCTCGTCGGGGACGCAACGCACACCATAGGCAAGAATACGCGCGTTACAGACGCGGATGGCATGTACGCCGCGCCGGGCTTCATGGACGGACACCTTCACATAGAGAGTAGCATGGTACGTGTGCGCGAGTTTGCGCGCGTAGTAATTCCTCACGGCACGACGGCGATTTTTCCGGACCCTCACGAAATAGCCAACGTATTAGGCGTACGCGGCGTCAAATTTATGGCCGAAGACGCAGTTTCCACTCCGCTTCGCGTGTTTACCATGGCTCCGTCCTGCGTCCCGTCGCAGTCGGATTTCGAGGACGGCGGGGCCGCGCTTGGCGTCGACGACATAGCGTCTTTGATGGAGCGGGATGATATTTACGGCCTCGGCGAGGTTATGAACTTCACGGGCGTAAAAAACGGAGATAAAGACCTCCATAAAGAGATGGCCGTCACTGCCGCAAAAAATAAAATTATCACCGGACACTACGCCATGCCGGAGACGGGGGCGGGGCTTAACGCTTATGTAGCGGCGGGGGCGCGTTGCTGTCATGAGTCCGAACGGCGCGAAGACGCCATCGCCAAAATGAGGCTCGGTATGTACGTGCAAATCAGAGAGGGCTCGGCCTGGCGGAACGTGCATGAAGTCATAAAAGCCATAACGGAGCGCCGCGTGGACTCGCGCTTCGCTACTCTCGTCAGCGACGACGTACACCCCGACACTCTACTGACGCTCGGACACATGGATCATATCGTAAGGCGCGTCATAGAAGAGGGCGTAGACCCCATAACCGCCATTCAAATGGCCACAATCAACACCGCTCAGTGTTATCAAATGGATAGGGATTTGGGCAGCGTCTCCCCCGGTAAATGCGCCGATATTATATTGCTCAGCGACCTGGCTAAAGTCAAAGTCAAAAAGGTTTTTATAGACGGAGAGCCCGTGGCTGACAACAACAGGCTTCTCATCTCGATAGAGCAGGTCGCCGTACCCGACGCTGTGCGTAATACATGTAGGGTCAAAGGGTCTATATATGAGCGTGACTTGTTGATTCAGGCGCCTGACGGCGCGTCCGGCAAGGTAGCGACGCGAGTTATAGAGGTCGTGGAGTCGAGAGCCGCTACAACGGCGCGCGAAATAGATATGAATATAGAGGACGGATTCGTTCCGGCCAATGTCGAGAAAGACATCGCGAAGCTGGTTGTCATAGAGCGGCACAAGGCAAGCGGAGTTATGGGAAAGGGTTTTGTCAAGGGCTTTCACATCAAGAGCGGAGCCGTGGCGTCGACAGTGTCGCATGACGCGCATAACCTCATTATTCTCGGCACAAACGACCGCGATATGGCCCTTGCCGGCAACAGCCTGCTTGATTATGAGGGCGGAATTGTCGTGGTCGAGGACGGGGAAATTCTTTCAAATTTACCCCTACCCATAGCCGGTCTCATGTCCGGAGATCCCGCTCTTATTGTGGCTGATTTTGTACTCAGCCTTGACGAGGCCTGGAAGGACATCGGATGCGCCATGGAATCGCCTTTTATGGCCATGACGTTGCTTTCTTTGAGCGTTATTCCAGAGTTGCGCCTGACTAACCGCGGGCTTGTCGACGTTGTAAATGGCAGATTTACAAGTCTTTTCGTCTGACGCGCCAAAGGCTCGTTTTCTGACCGGACGTTCGGGCTTGCGCTATCGCCCCGCCGTTGACGGCGTCACCGACGACGGTAAATATGATGACTACGATGTTTACGCTGATCAAATCGTTGAGCTGAGGCGGGAGATCATGAGGATGGAGCGAGCCGCCAAGGTGTGCGAGGAGATGGAACAGCGTTATCTTGGAGTAGTGGGTAGCTCTGTTTTTTTGTACGCGATGCTCACGTCGGGCGGTCGGTTTCGCGTCATGAATCGGCGCGCCGAAGATTTTTTCGGCGTCACGCTCAGGGCTTCGCAAAACGTGACTATTCAGTCGCTCGCCGGCCCGGGATACGCGCGGGAGATTGATTTTATGCTGAAAGACGCCATGAGAAAGCCGACGCGAGTCGTGTTTCCCGCTATCAGAACCAACAAAAACTTGGGGTGGCTCGATATGGAATTAAGCCCGTCCGTATATGAGGGTGTTTCGAGCATACAGATTATGGCTTTTGACATCACGGATTTCATTAAGGGCGATTAAAAAGGGCGATTAAAAACGGTTTAGCGATTCGGCTTTTAATTTGCGTTAAAGAGGAGCGTAAGACAATGGGACAGATTCAAATCATCGTGGAGGGAATGACGGCGAGCGGCAAATCTACAATCGTGAACCTCCTCTCGGAGCGTCTGGGGTTCAAGGTCATGCCGGAGGAGTTTCGAGATCAGCACGATCTGTTGAGTCGGTTTCACCACGACCGCCGCTGGGCGTTTCCTATGCAGCTGAATTTTTTGGTGACGCGCTTCGCGCAGTATCTTTGCGCTTCGGAGGAAGAAAAATATATAATGGATCGTAGCATTTTCGGCGACAAGGTTTACGCCACGCTTTATTATAAACAGGGTTATTTCAAAGACAGCCATTTTGGTTGCTATCTGACGCTTTATGATTCTCTCCTCAAATACGCAAAGGCTCCGCGCCTTTTGGTTCTCGTGCAGTGCCCGTTCGACGAGATAATGCGCCGTATCAAAGCCCGAGGCCGCGAAGATGAGATAGCCGCCGGGGAGGACTACTGGCGCGCGCTTTATAACGCCTACGAACCTTTCATTGAGTTTGTGAAATCTGAGGTGGATATACCCAACTGCCTCGTACTCGACCTTGCCGACCCTAAGTTTATACATACGCCCTCGGCTGTCGATAAATTCCTGAGCGACGTAAAAGCGTTTTTCCCTGAGCGTTTTTCGTCTTGAAAGACGCGAAAATGGAACCCCGGCTTATCGACGCTTCGACAAACGGTGTGGCGCGGAGGATAGCCAAAGAGCTTGGCCTGTCCGAGGCGCAGGTTGTCGCCGTGTTGGAGCTTTTTGAGCAGGGGAGTTCCGTTCCGTTTATAGCGCGCTACCGAAAAGAAGTCACGGGGTCTCTCGACGAGACCGTCATCACGGCTATACGAGACCGCGACGAAAAGATACAGGAGCTCGAAAAACGCAGAGCCGCCATTCTGGAGTCCTTAATTGAAAGAGAACTTCTGAGCGATGAGCTTAGGGTGACGCTCCTGTCCGCTCAGACTATGACGGCTCTCGAGGACGCGTATCTTCCGTATCGCCCGAAGCGCAGAACGCGCGCGCTTGTGGCGGCCGAAAAAGGACTCACTCCCTTAGCCGACATAATTCTTTCGCAGTCGCCCAACCTCGACCCCGACGTCGCGGCGTCGGAGTTTATCTCGGATGAAAAAGGCGTCAAGACAGCCGCTGACGCCATAGCCGGCGCGCTTGACATACTGTCTGAGAGATTTAGTGAAAATACTGAGGCGCGGCGAGAGACCAGAAAAATCTTCGCCCGCAAGTCCGTCCTGAAGAGCGCCATTGTCAAGGGCGCAAAAGAGGACGACCCGGAAACCGCCGTCTACCGCGATTATTTCGACTGGAGCGAATCAGTGCTCGCCATGCCTTCGCACAGAGTGCTGGCCATATTCCGCGGGGAGAAAGAGGGGCATCTTTCGGTGTCGGCGGAACCGCCGGAGCCCGATTGCGTCTCCGTCCTCAAGCGTATGTTCGTCAGCGGGACAAGCGCCTCGTCGCGCCTCGTGGCCGACGCCGTGTGCGACGGGTACAGGAGGCTTCTGAAGCCGTCTATGGAGAACGAGTTGCGCGGAGTCTTGAAAAAACGCGCGGACGCCGAGGCTATCAGGATTTTTGCCGACAACGCTCGCGAGGTTCTCATGGCCTCTCCAATGGGCCGGAAGGCCACGCTCGCCATCGACCCCGGCCTACGTACAGGATGCAAAGTCGTTTGCTTGGATTCTCAGGGGCGACTGTTGCAGAGTGACGTTATCTTCCCTTTTTTGGGCGAGGGACAAAAAAAAGCCGCGGCGGAAAAAATTTTGTCCCTGATTAAAAAGCATGATATTCGCGCGCTTGCCATAGGCAACGGTACGGCGGGGCGCGAGACCGAGGCGTTTGTCCGTTCGTTGAACATCCCCCCCGACCTGATAATAGCGTCCGTAAACGAGAGCGGCGCTTCTATATATTCCGCGTCCGAAACGGCGCGCAAAGAATTTCCAAATCACGACATAACGGTCAGAGGCGCCGTCTCGATAGGCCGACGCCTGATGGATCCATTGGCGGAGCTTGTCAAAATAGACCCGAAATCTATAGGCGTGGGTCAATATCAGCACGACGTAGACCAAAAAGAACTGAAAAAATCTCTTGACGATGTTGTGACGCGCTGCGTAAACGCCGTGGGCGTCGAGGTCAACACCGCGAGCGTCGAGCTTCTGTCCTATGTGTCCGGGCTAAACAGACAGGCGGCGGAACAGCTCATCAAATACCGTGAGGCCAACGGGGCCTTCGAGTCCCGCGAATCTCTCAAAAAAGTGCCCCGCTTGGGCCCCAAGACCTTTGAGCAGTCGGCGGGGTTTTTGCGCGTGCGTTCATCCGCCAACCCCTTGGACGCATCAGCCGTTCATCCCGAAAACTATTCGACGGTGGAAAAAATGGCCTCGGGGTTAGGTTGCTCCGTGGCCGAACTTATGTCGTCCCCGGAGTTAAGGGCCGGAATCAAAATAGAAAAATTCGTCTCGGATAAGGCCGGCCTGCCTACGCTGAAAGATATTTTGCAGGAGTTAGCGAAGCCAGGGCGCGACCCGCGAACGGCCTTTGAGGCGTTTGCGTTTGACCCCTCGGTTCGTGAAATGCGCGATCTTCGTATCGGGATGATTCTGCCCGGCGTGGTCACAAACGTCACGGCGTTCGGAGCTTTTGTCGACATAGGCGTTCATCAGGACGGCCTTTTGCATATAAGCCGCATGTCCGACACGTTTGTGGAAAACCCCCAGGCCGTTTTGAAGCCGGGGCAGAGGGTTAAAGCGGCCGTTATTGATGTGGATGAAAAGAGAAAAAGAGTTTCGCTTTCGATGAAAAAACAGGATTTAGAAAAGTCGGAAAAACATGGAACGGTTTGATGTTATCGTCATAGGGGGCGGAGCGAGCGGCTTGATGGCGGCGGGACGCGCCGCCGAAGCGGGGCGAAAGGTTCTCCTTATTGAAAAAAACAATTCTATGGGTGAGAAGCTGTTGCTGGCCGGAAAGCGCCGTTGCAATCTTACAAACGCGCTCCCTGATGAAGACGCGTTTTTGTCGCGCTACGGCAAAAAGGGCGGAGATTTTTTGCGCCCGGCGTTCTCCGCGTTCGGTTCGCGCGAGACGATAGCGTTCTTCAATCGCGCCGGCGTCCCGACCGTCGTTGAGCGCGGGCAGCGTGTGTTTCCCGAAGTCAGAGGCGTCGCGCTTGGAGGCTCTCAGAAGGTGTTGGAGTGCCTCTTGTTCTACTGTAAAAGAGGAGGAGTGCGCTTCCTTCGCCATACGTCCGTCAGCGCGCTCAAAATAAGCGGTCGCGGAAGCCCGGGCTGCCGGGTGGAGCGAATTATCACAAACGCCGAAGAATTATCGGCCGACCGTTATATCGTGGCGACGGGCGGCAAATCCTACCCTAAAACAGGCTCGACCGGCGACGGCTATCGCTTCGCGGAGCAGGCCGGGCACAAGATAATCACGCCCACCCCCGCCCTTGTCCCCGTCAGGACAAAGGAAACCTGGATGAAGCTGGCCCGGGGTTTCAATCTCCGTAACGTCAAGCTCTCCGTGGCCGTGAACGGTGAGCGTGTGGACGAGCGGTTCGGCGAAATGGAGTTTACGAATTTTGGCGTGAGCGGAGCTATAGTCATGGAGCTCAGCTCTTTTGTGACGGACTGGATGGAGCGCGGAGAGGTTACTTTCATTATCGACATGAAGCCGGCTCTGTCGCATGAAAAACTCGTCGCCCGTATAGGCCGCGACTTCGAGAAATTCGCGGACAGAGAGTTTGGTCGCGCCCTTGTGGATCTCGTGCCCGCCGCGCTCATTCCTGTTATTTTAGAGCTGTCGGACGTCCCGCCCGAAAAGCCCGTTCAATATGTATCGCCCGAGGAAAAAGAGGACCTGGCGTTTCTCCTGAAGAACATCACCCTGACGCTGAACGGGCTGTGGAGCTTCGACCATGCTATCATCACCAAGGGCGGCGTGGAGTTGTCGGAGGTAGACCCAAAAACTATGCGCTCCCGCCTTTGCGAAAATCTGTATTTCGCCGGGGAGGTTCTTGATCTCAACGGGCCTACGGGAGGCTTCAACCTTCAGACTTGTTGGAGTACGGGCGCGGCGGCTGGGTGCGCGGTCTGAAATTTATGTTATACTGCAAAAAGGTATATAGAAATTAATTTTTGCCGCGCTGTTTTTATATTTATTGATTAAGGAAGGATGTTTCAAATGAATTTACCCCGTCTGATCATTGCTGATGAAGTTAAGGCAGGTATGGTATCTCCGGGATTGATGCTGGTTTACGCTATGGCGAGCCTCGGCATAAAAATAAAGGTGTTTTTTTGCGCGCGCGACGACGCGGACGTGAGGCTGCTGAAGATAATCTCCAATATGGACAGCGTCTTGATAGACTCCTATCTATGCGGTAGCGTCAAAAATCTCAAGGTTTTATTTCAGCATGTCGCGTCTGAGGATGCCTTGAATTTAATTCTTACCCCTCTTGGGGAGCGCAGAAGCGACGACTCGATTCAGGTTTGGCCTAACGCCGTCGACTTGGCCAGATCGCTTGACTGCGGCATCGTGGCGGCTTTTTTGGCGGGGGCGTCGGCCATTCAGACGGCCAATATCACGCTCGCGGCTATAAAAGATTTAGAAACGGAAGAAACTATGCGCGTTTTGGGCGCAATTTTTGTCTCGCCGCAAAACCCAAGAGAATACCAGCTTCTGGAGCAGGAGTTCGGCAGGAGAACCCCCATTTTGAGCCTTGGGTATCTTCCAAAGGAGATAGAGCGAACTGTTCCGCCCCTGACGGGACTTTACGGCGACGGCGTGGCTATGCGTACGCTTCAAATAAAAAGCGCCGTTTTACAGTTAATATCCAATCCTTACCAAATTGAATGGCAGATCATGGAGGCTTTCGGACATCTTAAAGAAGAATGGATACCACCGCAGGCGTCCCGCTACGTGGCGCGCTTTCTTAAAGTGGCGCTTGTTGGGGCCGAAACGCTTTCTATTGAATGCTCTAACGCCACCGAGATGTTCGGGTTTATGAAATGCAATGTCATAAGTTACAATCCATTGAACGACCCGTTCCCTAAAGACGCTGACGTTATCTACTTTCCAAACATAATGGCCGACGGATACGCAAGGGATATATTGTCAAAAGAGCAGTTTGTGACCGGGATGAAACAATCGCTGGTCTCAAACAAACTTATTTTGGCCACAGGCTCGTCCGCGCCCATGTTCGGTAAATTTTTCGTGACTTCCGGCGGTGAAAAGATCAATGGGTTAGGATTTTTTGATTTTCACGGACGGTTCAGCGCGCCAAAGGACAAAACATTATCGCGCAAAGTTGAAATTCGCGCGATAATCGACTCCAACCTTACAAAGACGGATGAAAAGTTCAGAGGCGTCGCTTTGAACTATGTGCAGATAAACAACCCGGGCAATGTCGTACCCGCCGAATGGGCTTACAGGGACATACTCAAAGACGCGGAGCTTGGAGTCAGCGGCTGGGAAAAGGGATATTGTTTTGTGACGGATCTGCAGGTGGAGCTCTGGAGCAATCTTGATGTTATCAGCCGTTGGCTTTCGCTTAGGGCTAAAAAATAGTTGACGAGCTTGGAAAAATGGGGTAAACTCTCTGTTGTTAAAGAATTGGTTTGCTTTTAGTGTGCGGGGATGGCGGAAATGGTAGACGCGTAAGACTAAGGATCTTATGGCCACAAGCCGTGGGAGTTCGATTCTCCCTCTCCGCACCATTTTTTTACTGTCATGTTCATAAGTTTATAGAATTTCGCCCCCCTAAAGAATTAAGGGGGGCTGTTTAATATATTCAAGAGGAGGGGTTGTTCTTTGCAATTACAGATATGGGCCGATACAAACTGGACGCTTATCATATCTATTATAGCGGGCAGCGCCCTTCTTGCCTATCTTGGGGATATCTTGGGGTCGAAATACGGAAAACAGAGAATCTCGATCTTTGGCCTTCGCCCAAAGCAGACAGGCAGTCTTATCACCGCCCTCACAGGCATTTTTATATCAGTGACGGTTTTGGTCGTGCTTTCAATTTTTTCCCAAAACGTTCGCACGGCGCTTTTCAGCATGAAGGCGCTTCAGACGGAGCTACGGAATCTGTACGTTCAGCTTCAGACGAGCCGCGCCGAATCGGAAGAAGCGCAAGGCGAGCTTGAAAAGAGCCGTCTGGAGCTAACGCTGAGTTTGGAAAGTTTGGGCGAGCAACGTATATTGTTGCAAAACACGACGCTGAGTTTGGATATGGCGCGGTTTGACCTCGAGACATTGAGAAACGACCGCGACGTGCTGGGCGGCGAAAAAATCAAACTCGAGGACGCGGTGGCTTCTTTGCGTGAAGAGTCGGAGGAACTCAGGCGAGAGCTCGAGGTGATGCGTATGGAGTCCATAGGCGTTCAGGCCAACGCGCTTTTAGCTCAGACGGCCATTCCGCCAGGGAGCGGGCGCGAGGATATACAGAAAATTTTGGCGTCACTGGCGAACGACGCGCGGGCCTTTGTCGTGAATAACGCCCCCTCCAACGCGACGTTTGCGTTTGACGAGCGGGAGGAGGCGGATGTCGTCGCGCTGGCATCCGGGTCGTCAACGCGATATTTCGTGCGGGCGTTGGCCGCTGAGAACGTCGCCGTCGGGGAGAGCGTCAAGGTGCGGCTCGAGACTGGAAAGAGCTACCTTTTATATAACGAAGGCGACGTTATCCATCGCAAGCTCGTCGAGACGGACGCGGTTGGATTTAGCGCTGAGGAGTCTTTGCATGTATTTTTGCGCGAGCTGAAAACAGTTGCGATTAAAAATGGTGTGAAGCCGGATCCTGCCACAAACAGCGTAGGTTCTCTGGAGGGTGAGGAGTTTTTTGAGGTGGTCGAAAAACTGCGCGGCTTCCGCGCGCCCGTTATTATAAACGCTCTCGCGCGTGGCGACATATACACGGAAGGGCCGGTCAGGATCAAAATTGAGCTCGAATAAAGAAAAGCCAAACGTAATTATATACACGGACGGAGGGGCGACGCCCAACCCTGGGCTCGGAGGGTGGGCCGCCATTCTCATCTCACCCGCTCACGGAAACCACGAGCGCGAACTGTACGGTTCCGAGAGATCCACCACAAACAACCGCATGGAGCTGACCGCCGCCATCATGGCTTTTCGCGCGCTAAAATATCCATGCCACGTTGAGCTACACACCGACTCCACATATCTCAAAAACGCCTACGCCAAAGGCTGGCTTGAAAAATGGCAAAAAAACGGCTGGAAGACTTCCGCAAAGGAGCCCGTCCTGAATCAGGATTTATGGACGGAGCTTCTTTCTATGTCCTCCGTCCACGATATAGAGTGGATATGGACAAAAGGACACGCCGCCGACCCTCTGAACAACCGATGCGACGCCTTGGTTCAACGGGCCAAGAGCGAGCATAGGTCATAATCGCGCTATTACCCCCGTCGGGCG
Organism: Synergistales bacterium; assembly: GCA_025997935.1. Lineage (GTDB taxonomy): Bacteria > Synergistota > Synergistia > Synergistales > Aminobacteriaceae > BNVG01. Next base: position 12,554 of record BNVG01000044.1, read on the forward strand.
CGGCGAAGAAAGAGGGGAGCGGCGAGCAATAGGGAGAAAGCCGCGAAGCCCGCGTCGCAACCGCCGCTGTTGCTGTGTTTATTATTGATAGGCTTGTTGCCTTTGATTGCGCCGTTGCCTCTGATTTTGCCCACGCCTTTGTTGTCTATTGTGCCGCCGGTGTTGTCGATCTCGCCGTCGTTGACTATCTCGCCTTTATTGTCTATTGTGCCGACGTTGATGACGTTGCCGTCGTTGGTGATCTTGTTGTCGTTGGCTATTGTGCCGGCGTTGGCTATTGTGCCGCTGTTGGCGATTGTGCCCTTGTTGACTATCGCGCCGGTGTCGTAGTTGACTATCTTGCCGCCGTTGACTATCGCGCCGTTGTTGGTGATCGCGCCTGAGTTTTCGATAACGCTGCTTTCGTCGATTGTTATCGTGCCGTTATTTACCAACGACGCTTTTTTGAGATCTCCAGATATTTCAACTGCCAACAACGCTTGAGTTTCGAGATCTTCGGATATTTCAACACTGAGCTCCGCGCCATTTTTGAGGGAGAGATTGCCCTTGTTGGTGAGTGCGCCGTTCTCGACTTGGAATATGAACCCGCTAATGGGGCGGAGTTCGCCGTCGGCAAAATTAGAATCGGCGTATGTCCCGTCAGTCGCGCCGTCAAACACGCCGCCGTCAATTTCAACGCCGCCGTGTATTATGAGATTGAAGGCATAATGTCCGGTTGATTCGTCATCGTTGTCTTCGTTATAAGAGAGAGATAAAAGCGCCTCGGCTCCAACGCCAAAAGACAGGGTCGTGTCAAAATCTTCGATGGTTAAAGTAGCGCCGTCCTCTTCGGCCGCAAAGGTCAGCCGACTCGTACTTTTGACGATTTTGTTTATTGCGTTGCCGCCCTTCAATTTCACTGTATTACCTATGTCGGTGGCTATAGAACTAATATTGCGCGCGTTTTGCAATGTGACGCCTCCATATAGCGATAAATTTATGGAGACGGGCTTGGCGGCGGTTCCGGCGACGGTCACAGAATCCTCCTTTATCGTTAGCGTGGACGCCGCCGCGTCATAGCTATATTCAGTTTCAGTAGTATCATCATTATCAAAATCGAACTCAGCCAAATTCAAAGTAAGCGCGCTTGCCGCGGACGTAACGGCCAGCATCGCTAAGAGAACAAAAAGAGCCGCCAACAGTGAACGGTTAAATCGCTTTGCGTTGAGCATTTTTCTCTACCTCCTCAGTATGGTTTGCGTAGATCTTTATTTCGCAAATTATACACCCATCCACTTAATCTCAAAACAGTAGATTACGCTTGCGTCCCGACGCCTGCGCTATAGCCGCCGTCGCGAGTTCGTCTCCGGCGGATATGTCGCCCGACACAACCTCGACGCGGTTTCCGTCCGTAGCGCCTATTCGGAGCCTTAGTTTTTTGGAGAGCGTTTTTTCTGAAACTAACCATACGTAACCGAAACTGAGAGACGCCGCGTCAGTTGGCTCTATGTCAAGTGAGAGAGACTCAAGAAGGTCTTTAGGCGGGCTGAACCTCAGCGCGGCGGATGGGACGCGAGCGTAATCTACTGTTTTGAGATTAAGTGGATGGGTGTATAATTTGCGAAATAAAGATCTACGCAAACCATACTGAGGAGGTAGAGAAAAATGCTCAAC
>BNVG01000045.1 GCA_025997935.1 Synergistales bacterium
TCGTCTACGTAAATGGCATGGCCACGGAAGAGAACTACGTCGTCAACAAAGACCGCTACAATATGAGACCCAACAAATTCTACCCAACCGTTCCCTTTACTGTTCCCGACAACAGCTATTTCGCGCTTGGCGACAACCGCCCTAACTCTCAGGACGGCAGGTTCTGGGGCTACGTCCCGGCGGAAGACCTTCACGGCCCGGCGTTCTTCAGGTACTGGCCTCTGTCGCGCATAGGCGTTCCGCGTTGAACCGTATTATAATGGAGAATGGGTAGAACCGTATGGTATCCCGGCCACATGGCGCGGGGGGAGCGAAAACTCGGTGAGGTAGTCGATAAATTAGACGTTCTGGTGGAGGTGCGCGACGCTCGCGCGCCTTTTTCTACGTCATCTCCTCTCATGTCCGGAAAATCCGGTCTTTCGCGCCTGAGGCCCGTGTTTCTCGTTTTATCCAAAAAAGACTTGGCCGACCCCGACCGCACTGGCGTCTGGTTAGACGGCTTGCGCGCGGGCGCTGGTTACGCGGACGTAAAGGCTCTTGACCTTCATAACGACGGCGTCGGCGCCCTGATTTCCACCATGATGAAATTGCGCCCCGTCCACCGTGAGCTTCGCGTCGGCGTTGTGGGCATCCCTAACGTAGGTAAATCCATGTTTTTGAATAAGATAGTGGGGCGTTCCCGCGCTAAGGTCGGCGGTATACCCGGCATAACGCGCGAGGTGGGCTGGTACAAGGGGAACGGCTTTTTAGTAGTGGATTCCCCCGGCATTTTAGACCCGCACTCCGGGCCGGGCGTTCATCAGGTTTTATCCTGGTTAGGATGCGCCAAGGCTGATGTTGTGGGCGGTTACGAGAACGCGGCCGTAGCGCTGATTCGTTTCTTAATGGCGCGTCTTCTCTGGGGGAAAGTGGTGGACGTATGGAGCCTGCCCGATTCAGAAGACGCCCTTGAATCAGTCGGCCGTCGCTTGGGTTGCTTGGTCGCGGGAGGCGTTGTGAACAGGGAACTGGCAGCGCGGCGATTTCTCGAGTCTTTCGCGTCGGGTAAACTGGCCCCCGTCACTCTCGAGCTTCCGGGCGATCCCATACACGCGGCGCTGAATATATAAATGACGCGCGACGAAACTATAAACTTTATAGAAAACTTCAACGGACCTTTTGCCGGCGCGGACGAGGCCGGGCGCGGGCCGTTAGCCGGGCCTGTGGTGGCCGCCGCAGCTTTCTTGACGCCTGAGCAGGAACGGGAGCTGCTCAGGTTTGGGCTTCGCGATTCAAAGAAAATGACGAGCGCAAACCGTGAGACCGTATTCGCCGCGATGGAAGGCATGGGCGTCATGTGGCGCGCGCAGGCCGCGAGCGTCGAGAGAATCGCCAAGGCCAATATTCTGGTATCTTCTCTTTGGGCGATGGCGAAAGCTGTCGAAAAACTGCCCGCTCATATTGACATGGTCATTGTTGACGGCACATTTGCCTTGCCCGTGCTCGATGACCGCTTCCCCGTCCGCTCTCTCCCCTTGACGAAGGCCGATTCGACAATCCCGGCGGTATCAGCCGCCTCCGTTGTGGCCAAGGTCTTACGGGACCGGGCGATGTGCGCCCTTGATTCCCTCTATCCCCAGTATGGCTTTGCTAAACACAAGGGTTACCCCACGCAACAACACAGAGAGGCCGTCATGAAGTTCGGCCTCTCCCCCGTACACAGAACTTTATTTTGCAAAAAATTACTTACCTAAAACTTCCCGCAACTCGTATCCAACCGACTCGCCGCGCTTAGGGCTTCGCGCGAGAAGCTATTTCGATTCAGGCGCCCAGGTTTCCAGATAAACGGCCTTTCCCTGAGCCGCGTCGCCCCTCAGAATAACTCCAGGCTTGTTCAGCGGGTTGTGGGTCTCTTTGTCAACCGTCCAGGCAAAGTGCGTCACTTGAAGGTCTTTCGTGTTCTCTATAGCGTCGCGCACCTCCGACCTAGTAGGCACACGCCCAGCCGCCTCACCCGCCGTCTTTATGGCGTGAGCGAACATCTGAATTATATCGTATCCGAAGGCCATGTTCATGGGCTCGGTAGGCTTATGCCCGTACTCTTTTTCAAAATTCGCGACCAAACCCTGAATTGAAGGCTCGGCTCCGCTCAGTCCATAGACCCAGAAGGTTCCCTCCATCGCGTCTCCGGCAATCTCGAACATATTTGGACTGTATCCTGTACCGCCCATAAAATAAGGCGTCCAGCCCATCTCCGCCGCTTGCTTTATAACCAATGCCATCTCTTTATAGAGCATCGTCAGGCCGACAGCTTCCGCACCCCAGGCCTTGGCCTCCGTTATTTGCGCGCGGAAGTCCACGTCGCCACCGCGGAAAGCCCAGAATTTATGCTCGACGCCGAGTTTGTCGGCCTGCTTTTTCTGATACTCGGTCAAACCCTCGGAGTAAGCGTCGCCTATGTCGCCGATAATGGCCAATTTCTTCGCGCCGAGCTTACGAACCAAGTAGTCCGATATGACCGTCCCCTGATAGGCGTCGGTGAAATTTATGCGGAACGTGTACGGGCGCACTTTGCCGGTGTCCTGGTCTACCGTAACGGCGGGGTTTGTGGCGGTGCTGGCGATGTTCGGTATCTGAGCTTTGTCGATAATGGGCGCTATCGCGAGCTGAATACCGCTCTGATTGCAACCACCGATGCCGATAGCGCCCTCGTCGATCATCCGTCTGACGGCTATGACCGCTTCTTCGGGCTTGGCCTTTATGTCATAGCATATGAGCTCGACAGGATGACCAAGAAGTCCACCTTTCTCGTTTATCTCCTTGACGGCCAACATCGCCGCGTCGCGCTCATGCTGTCCCCAGGTCGCGCCCTCGCCCGTCAGAGTGGCTATGTAGCCAATCTTGATAGACTCCTCGGCGGCAGACGCGCAACCCGCAAACCCCAGCGCAAATGCAAACAACAAAACCACATTCATAAAACGTTTCATTCTTGTGTTCCTCTCCCTCGCAAAATAGATAATAAGCAACGCGAAAAATTATATTTTGGTTTCTTTTATTTGTCAATACTAAAATAAAGTTTATTATAGCCCGTCCGCGCGAAATTCATACAAAACAAACGAACGAATCGGATTTGCTGTATACTATTCATATTTTTTGAAAATTTATATTTTATAAAACCCGGATAGGAGGAGCATGTTTTTGAATATTAAGGATTTGTGGGAAATTTTTATCACGTTTTTTAAGATTGGGGCTTTGACCTTCGGCGGAGGGTACGCCATGCTGGCCATCCTGCAAAAAGACATAGTCCAGAGGCTGAAATGGGTAACGAACGAAGAGGTCATAGACTACTACGCCATCAGCCAGAGCCTGCCGGGGATTATAGCGGCCAACACCTCCATGCTGATAGGCTATAAGCGCGGGAAAACGCCGGGCCTCTTAGCGGCGGCGCTCGGTATGGCCTGCCCGTCCATAATAATCATTCTTCTGATAGCCGCGTTCATCCAGAATTTTTCGAGTATTGAGATGGTTCAGCACGCCTTTAACGGCATTCGAGTAGCCGTGGCCGTGCTTATCGTAAAAACTACAATTGATATGTGGAAGAGCGGCGTAAAAGATAAAATAGGCGTCGCCCTCTTCTTGGCCGCCCTGCTTGTCTTTGTTTACGCTTCCGTTTCGCCTGTCGTCCCCGTCATGGCCGGCGCGGCGGCCGGGATTATCTTCAAGGAAACTAAGATGTTCAAGGGAGGGAAAACGGCTTGATTTACTTAACTCTTATTTATGAGTTTTTGAAAATAGGTCTTTTTTCCATCGGGGGCGGACTGGCCACATTGCCGTTTCTGTATCAGCTTTCCGATACTTACGGATGGTTTACGCATGAAACCCTGGCCGACATGGTGGCTATATCCGAATCCACGCCGGGGCCGATAGGCCTCAATATGGCTACTTACGTCGGTTACACGACTTCGGGGCCGTTGGGCGGGGCGCTGGCTTCGATTTTTCTACTCGTTCCGTCTGTGATAATCATTTTGTTTATCGTAAGAATACTCGACAAGTTCAAGGAAAACCGTTTCGTAAAAGCCGCGTTCTACGGTATACGCCCCGCCGTTACGGCTCTTATCGCCTGGGCGGCGTTCGGTATAATCCGCATTACGCTCTTGAATCTCAGCGCGTTCAAACCGGAAGCGCTTCGGAGCGTCTTGGACGTTTTTGAGTTCAGAAGCATGGCGCTCTTTGTAGTTCTATATTATCTTTTAAAGAAATACAACAAGCACCCAGTGGTATACATCGGCGCTGGCGCTGTGGTTGGGATTTTGTGGGGACTGTAAAGCATGAATAAAAGCACGATGTTTTTTCTGTGGCTTGGCGCGTCCATAGCCATTTCGGAGATTTTTACGGGCGGACTCGTAGCGTCGCTCGGATTGGTTAAGGGAGGCGCGGCCATCATTTCCGGGCACCTCATAGGGAGCGCGCTTCTGGCATTAGGCGGGCATGTCGCGTTCACGCGCCGCGAGAATGCCATGGAGAGCGTCGTGTGGTCGTTCGGGCGCAGTGGTGGAGCGCTGATAGCTCTGTGCAACGTGGTTCAGCTTATCGGCTGGACGGTAGTTATGATCGTTCAGGCGAGCAGCGCGTTAGTCGGCGTGGCCGACTCGTTCTCTTTCGGAGGCTCGTTCTTCGCTTTTATGCCGGTGGCGTTTGTCATGTCCGTTCTTGTATGTCTGTGGGCGCTTATCTTTGGAAGCCGCGTGGAAAAGCTCAACAACATCGCTGTCGTTCTCGTGTCGGCGCTCTGCGTCGCCCTGTTTGTGGAAGCTACGGGGAGACGGGGCGCGGCTCCGAATGTCAGCGAAATTATGAGCGTGTCCCTCGCCGTAGAGCTATCCATAGCCATGCCCGTATCATGGCTACCTTTGATCGGGGACTACTCGAGCAGGGCCGCCGACAAGGCCGGCGCGTCCCTTGTGCCATTTGCGGCCTATTTTCTGGGCAGTACGCTCATGTACCTCCTGGGGCTTTTTATAGCGGTGAGGAGCGGCGAAGATATATTCGCGTTCATCGCGTCAAGCAGATTTCCCCTGACGGCTTGCGGCATAATTTTACTCTCGACGCTGACAACAGCGTTTCTCGACCTCTACTCGGCCGCTGTTTCATCTCGGGCTGTTATCCGCGTAAAAAACGAGCGTTTTTCTATTTTGGCGATAGGGGTTTTTTCCGGGCTGGTTTCGGTCTTATTTCCGGCGGAGCGGTACGGCGCTTTCTTAGAGGAGTTTCTGACCTCGATAGGGATGGTATTCATTCCCATCTACGCCATCCTGTTTTTAGATTTCTTGCTGGGAAAGGGCAAGTGCTCCAAGCGTTTCCACGCGCCAAACCTCGCCCTCGCCGTCGTAGGTATGGCCGGGTATTGGCTACTTGGCCGATACGAAGTGTGGATTCCTACGTTAGCGACGATTTTTGGGGTTTCCGCGCTCTATTGGATTGTTTCAAAAAAATCCTAACGGAATATCTCTCTTGAATAAACAGGCCTGCTCTCCAACTTATAAAAACGTCCGCCGAGCGGCGTGTCGCCGGACTTCATAACAAAAACACTTTCCGTTATAAGCGCGGCTTGGCCCTTTCCGGCCATCTGTGCGCGAATCAGATAGCCGTCCGGGCAATGAGGAGGAAAAAGCGATAGCTCATTCTCGGACGGGGAAGCCGTCAGCGGCTCGTAGCCCATATCAAAAATCTCGACCTGCCCGCCTTCCTCCGTCGAACTGACAAATACGCGAAGGCCCTCCGCGCCCCGTGCCGCGCCATCCTCGGCCCTCGGCGCTTCGCCTGCGTCGAGTTTGGCGGCCAACCATTTCAGAGAGAAATTCGTCATGGAGATAAGCTCGCCTCTCACGCGAACATGCGTCAGATAGGCCGACGCGACATCTGAAAAAGACGTGAGGCGTATGACGGACAGCGCCAATATCGAGGACACCGCGAAGATCAAAACGAGCGCAAAGCATAAGACATAACCTTTTCTTTTCATTTTTTATAATTCATAGATTTTTCAATATCCAGCTTCCGAACGTGACGGCCATATCCTGCCGCTCAAAGTCGGCCTTCCAGGGCGCGGACGCGGGCCATTCGGAGGGGCGTGAGTTTTTAACGGAAGATTCTCCGCCCGTCGTGAGAATCCATACCTCTAACCTACGCTTAGACGGAGTCCACTCAAACCACATTTCGAGCACCCCTTCAAGCATCTCTCCCTGGCTTTTCCAAGCGGTAGTGAAAGTTTCCGCATAAAGCCCGGCGTTTTCAGCGAAAAAACGCGCCGCCCTCAGATAATGCAATTCGTCATACGGATAAAGCTGAATAGGCGGCTGGACTCCGGTCAGCCGGATTGTCAGCCACGACGAGGAGTGACCGGCGGCAACCGAATGGTTCGATATGGAAACAGGCCGGCCCGACAACGGGAACACAGTCCAGGAACGAATGTCGCTCGCCGTATTTACCGGCAAGCGATCATCAAGCTGCGACGCGTCGCCAAGCAAACTGATGTAAAGATTGTTTTCGATTTCTTTAATCGCGTGTAAGTCGGCGCGCAGGCCGGACGGTATGGAATAAAGGACGGAAAGCCCACGTCCCCGAAAAACACCGTCGCCGTCCTCGTCGGCCGGAAAGAGGGCGTCGCGCCATATATAAAGCGGCCCGTGCGCCCAACGCCCCGGCAGAGGGGAATCGCCATCCCTATAAGAAGCCGTCAGTCCGAGCGCGGCATGAAGCGCGCGGGGCTCCAGAACTGACAAGACGTTCCAGCCTCTCTCAAGCGCCAGAGAACGATTAGCCATACGCGTCTCAAGTCTGACAACCGTCGCGGCTGCCTCAACGACCGCCACGGACAACACCCCGCCCAGAATCAGGCTCAGGAGAACCTCAACAAATGTAAAGCCGGAACGAGCGCGAATCTTTGTTTTCAACCCATCAAAAGCGACGGAAGCCATGTGGAGAGGGCCGGGATATAAGAGACCAAGAGCAGGACAACGAGGCAAATAATCAGGTAGGGCATGTTGGCCGAGACGATTTTACTTATGGAGATTTTTCCGATGCTCGCCGCCACGAAGAGGCACACCCCGACGGGAGGCGTAATAAGCCCTATGACGAGGTTCAGCACGCAGATCATGGCGGACTGTACCGGATCCACGCCCACCTGAGTCAAAACAGCCAAAAGCGTGGGAAACAGCGTCATCAGAGCCGCTATGGTCTCCATGAACATGCCTACGAAAAGCAGGAAAACGTTGATTATAAGGATTATAAGGAACTTGTTCTGCGTAAACGAGAGCATTGTCTGGGCTATTAGCTGCGGAATTTTTTCGCTCGACATTATCCAGCCGAAAACGTTGGCGAAAGCCACGAGCGAGACTATGGCCGCCGACATGATGGCCGACTCCCTCAACACCTTGGGAATGTCGCGAATTTTCAAATCCTTATAGACAAACACCCCGACAAACACAGCGTAGACACAGGCGACGACAGCAGCCTCCGTTGGGCTGAAGAATCCGCCCAATATCCCCACAAAGATAATTACGACCATCATAATAGCCCAGAGCCCGCCGAAAAATTCACTCCAAAAAACTTTCCAAGTCGGTTTTGGCCCCTTGGGGTACCCGCGCTTGACGCTGATCCAGTACGTAAATAAAAGCATGATGCCGCCGATTAAAAACCCAGGAATAGCGCCGGCCAGGAAGAGCTTGCCGACGGAAAGCCCGGTCAGGGTTCCCGCTATTATCATGGGCATGGAAGGAGGGATTATAGGCCCGAGACAGGCGGTGGATGCCGTGATGGCGCACGAAAAACCCATGTCGTAGCCCTGCTTGTGCATAGCTGGAATCATAATTGTGCCGAGGCTCGAAACGTCGGCCACAGCCGTGCCGGAAACCCCGGCGAAGACCATGGAGTCCACGACGTTGGCCAGAGCAAGCCCTCCGCGAATGTGCCCCACTAAGCAATTAGCGAAGCGGACTATACGGTCGGAGATTCCACCCTGATTCATGAGGTTGCCCGCCAGAATGAAGCCCGGGACGCAGAGCAGCGTGAAGGAGTTTATGCCGGAGAACATACGCTGCGACATAACCGACAGAGGTATCCCTGCGCCTACGAGGTACACCAACGACGACAGCCCAAGAGAGAACGCCACCGGGACACCGATGAACAGAAAAACAATAAAGCTAATAAATAGCGCTATTACCATCCAACTCGCCCCCCTTCCAGAAAATTTTCACGTCGTTCCAAAGAAGCAGCAGGGAGTAAAACAGAATGCCGACTGAGTGTATAACCATGCCCAGATAGATATAGTGCATGGTTATCCCAAGAGACGCGGAGGTCTGAATTCTGCCCACCATGGCGTTTGTCCAGCCATACCGTGCCGTTACGGCCACCAAAACTACAACCGACGCGTCTATGAAGATTTGAATGAAAGACCGCAGACGACCGTGAGCGAAATTGACAAAGACATCCACGTTGACATAAGCGCGCTCTTTGGCGGCAAGCCCGGCGGCGAGCACCACCATGTAGAGCATAAGAAAACGCGCCGCCTCCTCCGTCCAGTGGGGCGAGCGAGGCAGAAGGTTGCGCGCGACGACCTGAAGCAGCACTACGCCGATCAATCCCGCGAAGCAAAGCGTCGACGACCACTCTAAAAACTTTTCAAGGAACTTTTCAAATTTCTTAAACATTATTCGCTCCTTTCCGCTTAGAAAAAAATGGCCGAAGTCCATAGGGGCTTCGGCCATGAAAAGCTAAATAATTAAACCCTAGTCCATCGCGACGATTTTCTTGTAGAGAGACAAGACGTCGGCGGGCTTCGTCTGAAGGAACTTCTCGACCGCAGGGCCGGCTGCCGCGCCGAAAGCGGCCTTGTCCACCTGCACAAACTCCATACCGTGCTCCTTCAGGAACTTCTCATGCGCGGCCACGCCCTCAAGGAACAGCCCACGCTCGTAAGCCTCGGCCGCTTTTCCGGCGTCAATGACGGCCTTCTGGAGGTCGGCCGGCAGCTTCTGATAGAAGTCCTCGCCGATGGTGAGGTAGATCCAGCCATAAACATGCTCGGTCATGTTGACGTACTTCTGCACTTCGTAAAGGGAGCCGCTGCGGATAAGGTCAACGGGGTTCTCCTGTCCGTCGATGACGTCTTGCTGCAATGACGTGAATATCTCTCCGAAAGCCATCGGGGTGGGTTTCGCGCCAAAAGCCTCCCATACCGCCACGAAGAGCGGCACGTTCGGGACGCGGACTCTGAAGCCGTTAAGGTCGCCGGGCTTCGTGATGGGGCGCTTGCTCGTGAGGTTGCGCGGGGAGCGGAGGAAAGCGGAGATGGGGCGAAGTTTGACCTTCTCAATTATCTCCTGCTCTATCGCCTTGCCTATGTCGCCGGTGAGCACTTTGTTGAGGTGTTCCATGCTGTGCACCATGTAGGGGATAGCGATAAGGGCGCACTTGGGAGCCCAGTTCTGCATGGACTCGCCCGTGATGACCATGTGGGCGGCGCCCGTGTGGATGAGCTGGATGGTATCAAGCTCGTTGCCGAGCTGCTCGTTGGGGTAGACCTCGCAGGCGAGGCGTCCGCCGGACAGCTTCTCAACCTCTTCCTTGAACTTGAGCGCGCCCTTTTGCCATGTATGGTCCTCGTTGCCAAGATGGCCCAACTTCAACGTGTACTCCGGAGCAGCCAAAGCGCTGCCAGCCGCGGCCAAAACCGCGCAAACCACCAAAACCGCTACATACTTAAACTTCACAACTACCGCCTCCTTTAGATTTTATAACCCGACGGAAAAAATCCGTCGGTTTGACGACTTAATTTTGTTAAAACGTCAACAAAACTTTGCAGGTTTCGAGGGGTCTTTCCTCGATGAGCTTAAACGCGTCGGCTACTTCCGTAAAGGGAAACTTGTGCGAGATGAGCTTTTCGGGGTTCAAGCCCTTGCCGAACCAATCAATGACGCGCGGGAACATATTGCAGTTCAGGCGCGAGCCTATTATGGTAAGCTCCTTTTTTGTGACTTCGAGGGATGAGATCATAGTTGGTTTCTCCGAGAAACTCAGGTGAGCGACCCGCCCGGCGGGAGAGGCTATGCGTAGCAACTGAGCGAACAGCTCAGGGATACAGACCGCGTCGATGACCAACGGAACGCCAACGCCGTCCGTCCATTTGGCCGCTTCCTGCTCCAAATTCTGGGTTTTGCTGTTTATGACGAGGTCGGCTCCGAGGTCACGCGCGACTTTCAAGCGGGAGTCCAAAATATCGGCGACGGCGACGCGCGCGCCCAGCAATTTCGCGCTCATAAGGATAGTAAGCCCGATAGGCCCCGCCCCCATGACCAAAACAAGGTCGCGCGACGTACATTCGGAGCGCGACAGCGTGTTTGCCGCTATCGAAAACGGCTCCGTCATAACTAACTTCTCCCACGGCCAGTCTTTAGGCGCTATGTGAGCGTTATGCGCCGGAACCGCGACAAATTCGGTCATGCCCCCGTCTCTGTGAACGCCAAAAACCTCTAATTTCGTACAGACGTTGTGACGGCCTATGGAGCAGGGGTAGCACTTGCCGCAGGCCGTCACCGGGTCAACCGCGACGTGATCGCCTGTCTTGGGGCCGCTCACGCCCTCCCCCACAGCTACGACTTCACCCGCGAACTCATGTCCTATTATGCGGGGATACTTGGCCAAGGGGTTTGTTCCATGATAAATGTGCATATCAGAACCGCAAATCCCCGCCGCTCTGACACGCACCAAAACCTCGCCGGCTTTAGCCACAGGCTCCGGCAAATCGACAATTTCGAGGCTCTTAGGCTCCTTCACGAAAACAGCTTTCACGAGACATCGCCCCCCGGTAAAGTTTTTGTGAACCCCTCTTTCGAACAAAAGAAGAGGGGGAACAAACAACCAGATTACGCCTCCTGTATGCTTTTGAGACGGTGAGCCATCATCTGCTTACGCCTTGCGGCGGTGTTGCGGTGCATTACGCCTTTCACGACGGCCTTGTCTATGACGCTCTGCGCGACGTCGAAACTCTTGACGGCCTCCGCGTTGTCCTTCGACTCGACTGACGCGAGGACTTTCTTGACGGCGTTCTTGCAGCGAGTCGTCCAGTAGCGGTTGTAAATACGGTTGCGTTCAGCCGTGCGGACGCGCTTTTCGGCGGACTGTTTGTTGGGCATTCTGAAATCACCTCCTAATGGTGCGAAGAATCAATATCGTAATCCGTAACGGAAGAATTAAGTTTTAGTATTAAAATTAAATCCCCCATTAAAATAAATCTCAACAAATCGTAATCTTTTAGCCTTTAACAACGAATGGTATTGTAACATTCGTTATAATGGCTTCGCAAGTTATTTTTTTAATTAATTCAATACTATTTTATTTACACTATTTTATTTAGAGGTGAATTTTTTCGTGAAAACGCCCATATCGGATTTTTTCGCGCGCGATGGAGCGTTGCGGCGTCGCTTTGAGGGCTACGAACACCGGCCTCAGCAGGGCGAGCTGGCGGCGGCTGTGTATGATTTCCTCGCGTCGTCCGAAGAATCGACTATGGCCGCCGAGGCCCCGCCCGGCGTCGGCAAGACGTTCGCCGTGCTTATCCCCGCCATCTCGATGGCCTTAGAGAAAGAAAAGCGCGTTCTTTTTCTCACGGCAAGTATAGCCCTCCAGGAACAGCTTATAGATAAAGACCTTCCAAAATTAAAATCCGTACTGAACAAAGATTTCGCGTTTGGCCTGCTCAAGGGGCGAAGCAACTACATCTGCCTCAGACGCGCGTCCATGCTACAAATGTCAAACGCCGCGAACCAGATAAATTTCTCCTTTGGAGAAATCGCCGTGACCGAGACCGGCGCGCCGGCGGATTTCGGGCAATGGATTGAGGAAACTCAAACAGGAGACCTGGCGGAACTGTCCCTGTCCCCGTCTCACCCGTTGTTCTACCAGATCTCGGCCGGACGGAGCGGATGTATGGGCACGGCCTGCCCTTTTAAGTGGCGGTGCTTCATCGCCCGGTCGTACCGCGAGGCGCAGGATTGGCAGGTCGTAGTGGCCAACTATCACCTGTTTTTTTCGCATATCTTAGGCGGGCACGGCTCTTTCCCCGTAGAGTACGACTGGCTTGTATGCGACGAGGCCCACCGCATCCCGGAGGCCGCGCGCAACGCTTCGCGCGTCGAGGCCGACGCCGGTGACGGCGAGGCTCTTCTTCGCCCCCGCGCGGTGTCGGGCTTCGAGCCGTTATTGACGAGCGAGCTTGTCGATGTGCCGCTTTTCAAAGAAAAGATGGACGCCTGCCGAAAATCGAGGGCCGCGCTTTTCGAGCTCGCCGAGGCTCGGTTCAACAACGGAGAGGGCATCACCGAGCGCGACGACGAGGCGCTACGCAAAGCCAAAGAATTTTCCGACTGTTTGGAAAATATGCAAAGGACGTTGCGGCTTGTGGACGAAAAATATCGCGTAGGCGGTTTTGAGAACGCGGCGAATCTCGGCGAGGCCACGGCTCTTATAAATTGGCTCGGCGAACTCAGTGAATATAGAAGGGCCGTTATGTGGTGCCTCAGCGTCGAGAAATTTCCGCTTTGGGGATACTGGCGCGCGCACGACGCTTTGGCCAGCGCGCCCGTCGTCTGCGCGGATATAATCAGAGACGCTATGTCGTCGGAAGGGCCTGACAAGATAATACTCATCTCGGCGACGTTGTCCCTGTCGGGGGATTTTTCATATTGGACGAGAGAGACAGGAATACAGCCGGACAGGACGCTTGTAGTGGCCTCGCCCTTTGATTATGAGCGTCAGATGGAGCTTGTGGTGGTCGATGTCGGCCTCTCCGTCGGCGCGAGCGGATACGACGACAGGATAGCTAAGGTGGTCGAGCGTATGTGCGACGAAAATAAAGGCCGCTCTCTCGTGCTACTGTCGTCCAACAGGCTTCTTCACGCCGTGGCAGACCGTATGAGAAGACGCGCGCGCGATTATGAGATCTTGGTGCAGGGAGACTTGCCGCAGAGGGAGCTTCTTAGAAAATTCAGGGAAATAGAGTCTTCTATCCTGATAGGAAGCGTTTCGTTTCGCGACGGCGTAGATATTCCGGGCGAGGCTCTGACGCAGGTGATAATCGACCGCATCCCTTTCGCTCACCCAAGCGACCCGCTGAATCAGGCGCGGGACGTCTTGGAAGGGCGAAACGCCTTTATGACCGCGTCCCTGCCAAGCGCCAAAATTTTCCTGAGACAAGCCGTCGGACGCCTGATTCGTAGCTCGCAAGACCACGGACGCGTGGCTATATTGGATGGTCGCGTACTGACTAAAAAGGCGTGGAACATACCTGGTAGCCTACCAAAATGCAAAATTAAGCGGCTGACGGTCGAGGGGTGAAAACGGCAACCGACGAATATACAACCGCTCCGCCAGTCCGCCCTGTAAAGTTTGGGTGCTGGCGTAAACCTTGGGGTCGCTAGGAGTGGAGCCAGAAAAAATTGAAGTGGTGAAAATACAGCTATCGCCTGAAAATCACTTATTAAAAAGAGATTTCAGGCGATGTGGACTGAGTGGCTTCTATTCGGTAAATGTTAAGTCGTGGGTTCTAATGGTGGAGATAAGGGTTCGCTACCTAATTCCACGACTGAATTATTTACCGATTCTGCCCATGTCTGTCAGTATTTAGTCGCCTGCATGCTTATACTCTCTCTTCAGCGTACTCAGGTCTTTCTTGCTCGTCAGAGGAGAGAGGATATTGTTTGATTCGTCAGGGACATCAATTTTGTACTTCATCTCCACATGGTCGCCGCACACCGTCACGCTTTCGATATAGTATGAGAGGATTTTTCGACATCCGGCGATATCCTTGGAATCGATAGCCTCCATTGATTGCTTGATCACTTCGGAGATCGTTTCTTCGGACATCATCACGGTGTTGTTCTTTGCGCCAAGCTCGCGTATATATCCCTCAATCTTGCGTTTTTGCTCTTCGAGAATTTTCAGCTCCCCTCGAACTGTTTCGATGGATATACCACTCTCAGAGACAAGCTGTACAATTTTCCCGATTTTCACGTCCACATTGCTGAGTTCGCGCATGGAATTATCATAATCGACCTTGTTCTCTTCCGTTATCTTTCGCCCGTATCCACAGAGCCGTGCTGACAATTTCCTTATCGAACCATCGGAAAACAGGTCGTTCCTTAGCTGATCCAGT
>BNVG01000046.1 GCA_025997935.1 Synergistales bacterium
GTCTCGCTGAATGTGTACGGTGTTTTGCCTCCGGCCACGCCGGCCTCGCCAGCCGTTACGCCGGTCGTCGCTATTTCAATTTCCGTTATAGGCGTGCCAACTGTCGAGGGTAGTATGTTGTAGTCGTTGCTGTGCGTGAACACCAGATCATCAATAGTCTCAATAGCGTTGCCGTTTATAGTTCCACCCGCTGTAACAGTAGCGTTTGAGCCGACGCTGTAGATCTGGTTGCTGGTGTTGTTAATTGTGCCGGTGGTGTAGTCAAGTGTACCATAGTTGATTATTCTGCCGTTGTTGGTTATTGCGCCACCATCGACTGTTATCGTGCCGGTATTATCCAGCGTTGCTCCGGAAGCGACCGTTAGCGTCGCGTCGCTTCCGATGTCGAGAGCTCCCGCGTTGGTGACTGCGCCACTTTTGACTTCGATGGCGAGGCTTGTAAATGATGCGCTAGAAGCGGTATTAACATCGGCCATAAGCGCGCTAAGATCGCCATCGCCTAATTCTATGTCGCCGTTGGTCTCGATTTCAAGGGCGTTGCTGCCATCATCCGTGGCCGTTATGGTGGCTCCATCGGTAAGGTTAAAACCAGCGTTGTCGAGCGTCAGCTTAGCGGCGCCATCAGCTTCAAGAGTTATCGGGGCGTCTACGATTAGGGTTCCTATAACGTTGTCGCCCTTCAGCTTGAATGTCGCGCCAGCGGTAATACTGGAATCTACGCCGATAGCTTTAACACCCTTAACGCTATCCAGTACAGTGTTGTCTGCGGCGGCGTCGGTGATGTTAATCGTAATACCACCAGTAACTTTGGAATCGCCTGTCATCTCAATAGTTTGGAGGATAGACAAAACTCCCGTAGCCTTATCCCACTCATACTCTGATCCCGTCGCAGTCACAGTAGTTAGTGTGTAATCAATATCGTTTTCCAAGTCCACAGTAAGGGCCCACGCCCCGCTCGCGAAACTCAGCGCAAAAACAACCAACAACAAACCCATAAACAACTTCTTCATAAATAAATCACTCCTCTCGGAAATTATAAAAACTAAACTCATCCGCCTATCCACTATCGTGTTAAAATTTTCTGGATAGACTCCCTTTTCCGCGCCTGAAAGCGTATTAACGACGCTTTCAGATAGATGTACTGTGCCTTCAGGCGATAAGCATCATCTCCTTGTGGGGGCGCTTTGTTGTTTTGTGTCGTCATTTTTGGTCAAAACGCCACTAATCGCGCGCTTTGACAAGTTGTGCTTTACCAAGGCGCACATTTTGGAAAATATTTGTTCTCTAATGTAAATCATTAGATATTTTATGCTTTCTATTAGAGAACGTCAAGGGGGTTTTTAACGATGGGGCTTTCTGTTGTGATTCTTGATGTTTTTGCGAAGCGTCTGAAAGAATTACGCCTGTCCCGTCGCATGACTTTACAAAATGTTGGAGACGTCATAGGAAGCAATCGCAATACCCTCAGCAATTTAGAAAACGCTCAAAAATCTCCGAGTCTGAATATGGTTTTGGCTCTCGCCGATTTCTTCGGAGTGTCCGTCGATTATCTCGTCGGGCGCACGGACAACTCAGAGCCATCCCCGCCGCGCTCGTCCGCCCAACAAGAAAGCGAAGAAGACGCGCTCAAAAATCCCCCAGCGGAAGACAAGGGGTCTATGGAGCCGTACAGAAAACTATGCTCAGCCATCGGAACGCTCCGCGAAGACGGCGTCGAAAAGGCCATGAGCTACGTAACCTTTTTGAGATACTCTGAACGAAAGAAAGAACGACAAGCCCGCCGCGGCCTGCGAACGGAGCGGATTGAAAATATGGAGTGATGATTCTGTCGCAAGGCTCTTCCTATAACTTCCGCGTTATAATGGACGATATGCTAAAATACTTCAAAACACGGCGTTGCGGAGAGGGGACTTGGTTATGGCGGCAAATTTCATTTCGCTTGACATAGACGAAAAGACACAAACCGAAGCGGCTGCGATTCTGAATGAATCCGGCCTTTCGATAACTGATTTTTTGCATATGAGCCTAAACCGGTTGACGCTCGAAAAAAGTCCGCGGCATGGTATACCTGACGTATTGAAATATAAGCCCATAAAGAAAAAATCACTGAGCGATTACAGCGCTTTTGGGATGTGGGCTGACAGAGGAGATATGGAAGACCCTACCGAATGGATAGAAAAAGAACGCGTTAAAAACTGTCATGGTCATTGATACAGATGTTTTAATCTGGTTTTTCAGAGGCAACCTAAACGCCGTCTCCGCACTTGATGAAATTCCGGTCGGAGAACGCTTTATTTCCGTGATAACCTACATGGAACTTCTCCAAGGAATGCGTAATAAAACAGAACTTAGGATTTTTCAGGAAATATTCGAGTATTCAGAGCTTATTGTTTTGCCGTTAAACCGTGACATTGGCAATATCGCATGTCAATATCTTGAGCAATTTCATTTAACTTCCGGGCTTAGAATTGAAGACGCGCTGATTGCCGCAACCGCAACTACTTATAACATGGAGCTTTTCTCGGGTAATTACAAACATTTCAAAGATTTAAAAATTCCGCTCAAAAGATTTTATGTAATCTAATTATGACCAAGCGTAATGTCTTTCAGAGTTTGTGCCAGCTGTCCTTCGATGGTATCTGTTTCCCGCGTCATTCGCTACCCACTGTTTATTTCTATATTTTCCTCACCATCTGTAAATAATTGTCGCTCTTGTCTACTTGCAAAAACTCAAAGTTATTGTTTTGATAAAAATCGACTATCTTATCTATTTCGCGGCACTCAAGAAGCACATAACGCCCACCAATTAAAGTATGTACCTGATAGAGTTTATGCATACATAACTCCATCAAGTCTTTGCCTGACACGTTTTTAGTCTTGTTTTCGCTCTTGCCAAGCTGACCGATTAAGGCTATGGCAACTCCTTTTACCTCTTTAGAAAAACCATCAATATCCTTTATTTTGTTTTTAGAGATGGCGTCCCGAAATTCAAGTGATTTTAACGATAACGTAAAATAAGCCATAATTGAAACATCACCGTCAAGGAATGCTTCATCATCGTATACCAAATATGTCCGGCTCTTATCTCGCTTTTCAAACTCAAACGCTTTATTTTTTAGAAAGAACTCCACGTCTTTGTCTTTGCAGGAAAACTCGTTGATAGCTTCAATTACTATTTGTTCTCGTTCAGTGCCAACAATCTCTCCGAGCGGCGTTGTAGACAGCATTTCCAATCCTCCTCTGTTAGCTCCCGAAATTTTCCGCTAACGTCGGGGCGTAGTGGCGCGGGCTTATTTAGTATTGCGATAAGTCTGTCGGCGGCTTCATCGTCTATAATGATACGCTTGTCAAATGTTGAGGTAGCCATAATCATTTCCTCCTTCCCTTTGAACACGAAAGGCCGTATTCAAATAGTGAACAAGATTTTCTTTCAGCTTTAATATACCGCTTCACGGGCGTATATGTCAATTCGGCAATCCGGGCTGGTTTTTGTACACGTTTTCCGCTTGTTGTGGGTTGGCTTCAATATATTCGCCTTAGTTTTTTCGCTGTCAAAACGGAAGGGTTTGAGGTAAGATTAAAGCAATATCCGCCCCTCGATTCTCAATTGAGGGATAATGACCGGGAGGCATTATTAATATATGAAAGGAAGTTGTGTGATGAGGAAAAAATTTACGTTTGCCCTGGTGTTTTTGACGGTTTTTTCGATAGCGGTTGCTTTTCCGATTGGCACGGTTTTCGCCGCCTCAAGCGACGAGGTTTTCATCATTTCCGGCGACACTACGGTGGTCATGATACGGATGCCCGCCGCGTCGGGAGAGCAGTACGTAGCCTTGGGCGACCCGGATACCGAGTTCTTCAGCAAGGGCGACGAGGCGATGCTGAACATCGATGGGGAAGCGCGCTCTAAGTACGTATTAGTGAGGGGGTCGTCGGTGGAAGGCGAGCTGTTCCTCACCGTCGATGGCAAGAACTACAGAATGCGAAGCGCGGTTTCGGCGTCAGGCTCAAGCTACGAGGCCTTGGACGATCCCAAGACTACGCTCTGGGGAAAGGGCGGCTCGATAACACTGACGGTCGCGGGGGTCGATTATCCCGGTTACGATGTCTGGCAGCCATTAGGACGGATATGGCTTCCGGACTAACGCTGAATCCAATGCCGGCAAACTTCATGAGAAAACAGCAAAAAACCCGCCTGAAAGCGGGTTTTGTATTTTAATCTACTCGCGGGGCGAATCTTGTTTCTTTTTCCGGTTTTTGTACACGTTTTCCGCTTGCTGTTGTGGAGTGAGAATATTATTATTAGGTAATGCTTATTGCATAGGAGATGGTTTTATGAAAAACACGGCGTCTAAAATAACAAGTAAGGGACAAATTACTATACCTCACTACATACGCGTTAAATCCGGTTTCAAAATCGGCGACGCTATCAAGTTTGAAGCTAAGGATGACTATATCATCATGCGTAAACCAAAAAACCTCATGGATTATCTGGGCTTCCTCGGCAATGCGGGCTTGCCGGACGACCTTGAAGAACTTTTAACCCCAGATGTCGGAAAAAGTATAATGGAGCGCGAATAATGCCGGAAATCCTTATTGATACAAATATCATTATGCACCTGTTCGATACTTCGGAACCGGCGCAGACCGAAAAGTCCAAACGGCTATTCGAGGCCGCGAAGAGTGGGCAGATAACGCTCATAATCGCTCCCCCGGCGCTCTTTGAGGTCGCCTGGGTTTTGAAGAGCGCGCTCAAACGCTCGAACGGCGAAGCTCTGGACGTTTTAGAAGCCATAACAAGCTGGCCAGGCGTTAAAGTCTTGGATAAAGACAAAACAAGACAAGCCATAGCGCTGGCAAAACAGCGCAACAGCGGCTTTGCCGATTCTTATCTTGCCGTCACCGCGCAAGACATGGCGCTTGCCGTCGCAACTTTCAATGAGCGCCATTTCAAAAAGCTCGACGTGTCTTTATATAATCTGCAATAGAAAGGTCTTCTAAAATGACGTCAAAAAAAACCATAGATGAATACTTCATGTCCCGCGCGCTCTCCTTGGCCTGGAGAGGCGTTGACGGCGCGTCGCCGAATCCGCGCGTCGGGTGTGTGCTAACAAAGGACGGGCGGGTGATAGGCGAGGGGTATCACGAGCGCCGAGGGGAGGCCCACGCCGAGGTGAACGCGCTGAACGACGCGAAGGCCAGGGGCGAGGATATAAGGGACGCTACGGCTTACGTCACGCTCGAGCCTTGCTCCCACTTCGGGCGGACTCCGCCCTGCGCTCCGCGTCTTGCGGAGAGCGGCGTTTCCCGCGTCGTCGTTGGCTCCCTCGACCCAAACCCTAAGGTGAGCGGGGCGGGAATAGAGATTTTGCGCGGCGCGGGGTTGGAAATTGCCATGCCGTGCAAAGAGAAAGAATGCAAATGGCTGAATCGCGGGTTCTTCAGGAGCTTTGCGCTTCATCGCCCTTGGGTGACGCTCAAGGCCGCCGCCGGGCTTGACGGCAGAATGGCCCTTTATAACGGCGTCAGCAACTGGATAACCGGCGATGTGGCGCGCGACTGGGCTCACCTTATGAGGGCCGAGCACGACGGGATATTAGTCGGAGCGGGCACGATTCGTAAGGACAACCCAAGGCTGACCACGCGCCGCGTTTGCGGCCACTCTCCGACGCGCGTAGTGCTGGACTCTCACCTGTCGATAGCGCCAGGCGTCGCGCCTGTCTCTTACGATGTTCTGGGCGAGGGGTGTATTGTTATGACAACAGAGCAAAAACATCTCGCCGAAAGACGAAAGAGCATTGAAGAAACCGGCGCGGAGGTCGTCGCCTTGCCCGCGAATAGCGAATCGGACCGCATAGACTTGTCGCTTGTCATGGCTGAGCTCTACGCCCGCGAGGTGCGGTCGGTCATGGTGGAGGGAGGGCCAAAAATTTTATCTTCCTTTATAAAGGAAGAGTTGTGCGACTCTTTAGCCCTCTTCAGCGCGGCGTCGGTAATGGGCGAGGGGCCCGGCTTGGGGGACGGGTTCAGCTTAGAAACCATGAACGACGTAGTTAGGCTGAGAGACGTCAGAGTGAGACGCGCCGGTGGCGACATATTGACAGAGGGGGTTTTTCAATGTTCACCGGTCTTATAGAGGCTTTGGGGACGGTGCGGCATATCGGCAAATCGGGCTCCGTCGTCCGTCTCGCTTTGGAGTGCCCAGAGATAGCGAGCGAGTTGACCGTCGGGCAATCCGTGGCCGTCAGCGGCGTTTGTTTGACCGTTACGAGCCTGCGCGGGATGGTCTTCGAGGTGGAGATGATGCCGGAGACGGTAGAGCGGACGCGTTTTGTCGAGCTGAAAACGGGGGAGCGCTTGAACCTTGAGCGGGCGATGAAATTGGACGGACGCCTTGACGGGCATATAGTGCAGGGGCATATCGACGGCGTGGCGACGCTTATGGATTTGTCCGGCTCCGCGACCAAGCGCGCGCGTTTCAGTATAGACCGTTCGGCGGGGCGTTTTATCGTATCGAAGGGGTCTGTCGCTATTGACGGTGTGAGCCTTACTGTTATAGATATAGAGGATGACAACGAGCGTTCGAGCTTTTCGGTCGGGTTGATCTCGGAGACTCTCAAAAATTGTACTCTTGGGCAAATCAAAGCCGGGGACCGGGTCAATGTCGAGACGGATATAATAGGCCGGTATGTGGAGCGACTGCTGACAGTTCAAAATAAAGACGGTAAAAAGACGGATTCGCTGACTATAGATAAGCTACGCAATCTTGGTTTTTGAGAAGTACGCTATAATGAATTTATACGTGTCTGTCTTACGAGGTGAATGGAATGTGGAGTAGTATAAAAAAAATGCTTGGGCTCGACCCTAACGAAACGGCCCTGAAGAAATACCGCCTCTCTGTGGAGAAGGCTAATTCCTTCTCGAAGGAAATCGAATCTATGAATAGCGACGCGCTGCGCTCACGGGGCGCGCTTCTAAAGGAACGGGCGCTCAAAGGGGAGCCTTTGGACGACCTGCTGGCGGAGGTTTTCGCGGTTGTGCGCGAGGCTTCATGGCGAACTATAGGTCTGCGTCACTATGACGTACAGCTGATAGGAGGAGCTACGCTTCACGACGGCAAAATCGCGGAGATGCGCACAGGCGAGGGGAAAACCCTTGTCGCGCCTTTGGCCGTGGTGCTTAACGCCATGACCGGGGACGGCGTCCACCTCATAACGGTCAACGACTATCTCGCCCGTCGCGACGCGGCCTGGATGACGCCGGTTTACAATTTCCTCGATCTGTCGGTCGGCGTAATCTACCCCTATATGCCGCCCGAGGAGCGGTACGCCGCCTACCGCGCCGACATAACGTACGGGACAAACAGCGAGTTCGGCTTCGACTATCTGCGCGACAACATGGTTATGCATAAAGACCAGATGGTGCAGCGCGAACACGCCTTTTGCATAGTGGACGAGGTCGATTCCATACTCATAGACGAGGCCAGAACGCCTCTCATAATATCCGGCCCCTCGACCGATAACGTCGCGGCGTACACTCAGGCCGACGGCGTAGCCCGTCAGCTCAAAGAGGGCGCAGATTATGAAAAAGATGAAAAAGAACGCAGCATAGCCATCACGGAAGCCGGAATCCAGCGTTGCGAGAATATCCTGAAGACGCCCGAGCTGTTTTCCGACCCCTCAAAATCCGATATAGCCCACAGGATAGTCCAGAGCATCAAGGCCCACAGGCTCTTTCAGCGTGACGTAGACTACGTTATCAACGACGGCGAGATAATCATAGTCGACGAGTTTACGGGGCGCCTTATGGTGGGGCGGCGCTACTCCGACGGTCTTCATCAGGCCATAGAGGCCAAGGAGCGGGTGAAAGTAGGCCGCGAGAACCAGACCTTGGCCACCATTACGCTCCAAAACTACTTCCGTATGTATCGCAAATTAGCCGGCATGACGGGCACTGCCGCGACTGAGTCCGAGGAGTTCAGGGAAATTTACGGGCTTCAGGTCGTCACCATCCCCACCCACAAAGACATGATACGCACGGATAACCCCGACGTTATATACGGGACGGTTGTCGAAAAATTCAACGCCGTTGCCGACGAGGTTGAGGAGTGCAGCAAAAGCGGGCGTCCGGCGCTTATCGGCACTACGTCTATCGAAAATTCCGAGCGCGTCAGTAAGCTCTTGAAGGCGCGCAAGGTGTCCCACCAAGTCTTAAACGCGAAATATCACGAAAAAGAGGCCGCCATAGTGGCTCAGGCCGGACACTTGGGAGCTATCACGGTGGCTACAAACATGGCCGGACGGGGCACGGATATAATGCTTGGCGGAAACCCGGAGTTTTTGGCCAAGGAGAAACTTCTGTCAGAGCGCCCCAAAATCGACTGGAAAATCAACGCCGTAGAGCCTGACGATGTCTATGAATATTTCGTTCAGTACACAAATGTCGCGCCGGATAACCTGGCGCGGAACTACCTGAGAGACCGCCGGCTTGTTCAGCCTGTCCGGCCTGATAATACGGAAGCCGCTCCGGGCGGAGAGTATTTCGAGTTTTTGAGCCGCGTTTTCGCGAGCCTTAAAAATGAGTACGAGTCGAACTTAGCCGATTTTCGCGCGCGGTGCCAGACTGAGCACGATAAGGTCGTGGCGGTAGGCGGGCTTTGTATAATAGGTACGGAGCGTCACGAGGCGCGGCGTATTGACAACCAGCTCAGAGGGCGAGCGGGGCGTCAGGGAGACCCCGGCGCGAGCCGTTTTTATCTGTCGCTCGAGGATGACCTGCTCAGGCTTTTCGGGGCGGAGCGTATTCAGGGGCTTATGGGCAAGCTCGGAATGACGGACGGCGAGGCTATCGAGTCATCCATGCTGTCAAAAGTCATAGAATCCTCTCAGCACAAGGTCGAACAGATGCACTTCGACATCAGAAAACAACTCTTGGCTTACGACAACGTTATGAACCAGCAGAGGGAGGCCGTATATTCAGAGCGTCACACCATTCTGCGCGAAGACGATATGATAGATTATGGCTGGGGCGTGGTGGAAGGGGTGTTTTCGGATATTCTCGACCGCTCTTTCCCGGAACACGAGTCCGCCGACGGCGCGGGAGCCGCGCGCAGAATCAAGTCGATTGTGGGAGCGAGCGAATGCGCCGATATGGTTTCCCATCTCGATGCTCGTTCTGAGATGGAGGTTGAGCGCGACAATATTATGGAGGCTATCAAATCGCGCTATGACGCAAAAATAGCCGACCTCTCAAGCGGAGCGGGTTCCGCCGAAGCCGTTGACAATCTCATCAGATACATAGTGCTGAATATCTTGGACGACGCTTGGCGCGACCATCTGCTCGGCATGGACGAACTGAGACGCGGAATCGGCCTTCGCGCCATAGGCCAGAAAGACCCTTTATTGGAGTATCAGTTCGAGTCCTTCAATCTCTTTCAGGAGATGATGGTTCTCGTACGGAGAGCGTTTGCCGAGCAGTTCTTCCGCGTAAAGGTCGTATCGCAGGACGCGCCGCGCCGCGCCGCGCATCCCGTCGGCGCCGAAAGCAGAGATTTTCATATACCAGAAGCGCGGAGCGCCTCAATGCAGGCCGCGCTCCGGGCGGGGGAGGGCGGCGCTCAGGCTCCCGTCCGCAAGGGCGTCCGCGTCGGGCGCAACGATCCTTGCCCATGCGGCAGCGGCAAGAAATACAAACATTGCTGCGGCAAAAACGCGTAAAATAGGGGGTTTCCCGATGAAGTCACAGAAGCAGCTGTTTGTTTTCGTTTTCGCGCTTCTTGTTTTGTTTTGTGTCACTCCCGCCATGTCCGCCATGTTGGCCATGTCGGACGCGTCTTTTGAAGCGCCCGACATGGCGTCGATGATTCAGCAGAACCCGGATTTTTCGACTTATCCGGGATACGATGGAGTGATATGGCTGAAACAAAGGGAATACGCCCTGGCTGAGGACGGCGGCGTCGAAAGACGTAATTTATGGGTTATTCTCGGGCGCAAGGGGTTGGATGTCCGCTGGCTCAAATGGGATATAGCCATACCGGAAGGCTGGGAGGGGCGAAGGGGCGCGGTGGAGTTTCAGGCGGCCTCGGTCTATTCACCGGGCGAGGGAAAGAAGATAGCCGATATAGCGCCAAGCGCGGGCGACGGTGTGACGCGATCCGTTTCGTTTCCGTCCGAGGCCCTGCCCGACGAGTTTATTTTAGTGATAGCCTGGAGCGAGCTTTTTCCGAACAAACTCTCCATAGACGACCTCGTCTGGGTCAGCGAGTCCCTGCCGGTCTGGGAGGACGTGACTTTGGCCACCGTGCCGGCGACGCAGCAGTTTTATTATACGTCCAACACCGGGGTGGAGCCGGAGCAAAGGCAAACGGGAACGTCTATTCTGTACGAGTGGCGCGTCATTAACACGTTGCCCGACGCCCGCGTTTCGCTGCTCGACTCTCCGCGAAGCTATATAGCTTTCGGCGTGAGGGAGGGCAAAGACGGGGCGGCCCGTCTCCTGAAAAGCCTCGAGCCCGCCGTCATGGCGCGCTTCGCGAAGATTGCGCCAAAAGGCCTTGATACGCGGATTTTCTGGATTTTGGCGTATCCGCCTAACACCGGCGAGCCAATTTGCGACGGTATGGCCGTTTCGCCCGTCTTAGCCGTGAGCGATAATAAAAATACGCGCTACTACGATCTGAAAGAAACCTCTTATGAGAGCCTCTCGGCGTCTATGTCCAAAAAAGAGGACTCCGTCAGCCTCAGAGGACGCGAAATATGGGGCGTGAACGACGAGGGTAAAACGGAAAAACGGCAAATTCCAAACTTGTCTGCCTCCCAAAACCGGTTGGGGGCGCGTTTTGATATGTCTCTCGACAAAAACGGAATCCTGAGCGGGACGGTTAAGATAACGGCTCTTGAGGCGTGGGGCGATCTGTTTTCGGGGCTTGACTTGAAAGATGTCATGTCGGAGATTTTCCCGCAACCCATCCGCTGGGGCGAGATTAAAAAGACGGGCAAAAACGCGCTTGAAATAACGGCGGTTTTTGCGCCCGTCCAGGCCATTAAAAGCTCCGACGGAGACCGCGTAATGGTCTCTATACCGTCGATGCGCCCTAAGTGCATAACAAATTTGAGGCCGGACGCTTCCGGCCCTAAGACGTTGCGCTTTCCTTTCACGGTGGACGCTCGTTTTGTTCTCGCGCTGCCGGAGGGGACGGAGAGCGTGCTTCTTCCCGAGCCTGCCGAGAGCGACAGGGCCAAAATCAAATCCTCGGTTACGTATAAATATAGAAAGAGAATTATGACTGCGGAAGGGCGTTTGACGGTCGGCGCCGTCAAGCTCGACGAAGAGTCCGCGCCAGCGCTGGGCACGGCCATAACAAACTGGCAAAACCTTATGACGAAGCCTTTGCCGATAAAGATAAAGGTAGGGGCGACCGCTCCCGGTCGCCCGCGTCCGTGACAACAGGGCGGTTTTGACAACCGGGCGACCGAGCTATGTCGCCCCTGCGAAATTATTTGATGATTTTATTATTATATGGAGGGGTTTTCTTTGCCTCAGGCTGAAACCGGAAGCGGCATTGATATTTATCTCAAGAAGATATTGTCGGCAAGTCTGGCCGAGATCGCGGCGAAAGAGGGCAAGACCTTGCCCGACGACGGCAAGATGTCTCAGGCTCTCGAAATAGAGCGCCCTAAACGCGAAGGGCAGGGAGACCGCGCGACAAGCGCGGGCTTACAGTTATCCAAGGCGTTCGACCTTTCCCCGCGCGACCTCGCCTCCAAAATAACGGTGGCCTTAGAGGACAAAAAGGGCGGTTTGATAGATAAAATCGAGGTGGCCGGCCCCGGGTTTATCAACTTCTTTCTGTCGGACGAGTGGCTTTCTAACGTCATTCGCGAGGTTTTGAGCGAGGGCGATAGGTACGGCGCGTCGGACGCCGGGTTGGGGCGAAGAGTGCAGGTGGAGTTTGTGAGCGCCAATCCTACGGGGCCTCTGCACATAGGGCACGGGCGCGGCGCGGCTGTGGGGGACACTTTGGCCAATCTTCTCTCGTTCGCCGGGTGGAAGGTTGAGCGGGAATATTATATAAACGACGCAGGGCTTCAAATGGAGATTCTGGGGCGTTCCACTCAGTCACGTTATTTTGAGCTTCAGGGAAAACCCGAGCTTGCCCCCTTCCCGGAGAACGCCTATAAGGGCGACTATATCTACGACATAGCTAAAGGCGCGATAACCGAAGAGGGGGATAAATTCCTCTCCATGCCTTTGGACGAAAGCCTGCCCTGGTTCAAAAAATACGCGGCTGGCGTCATCCTCGGGACAATAAAGGCCGACCTCGAGGATTTTGGCGTTCGCTTTGACGTGTGGTTCTCGGAGAGTACGCTTTACGAGCGCGCGTTGGTTCCGCAGGCTATGGAATACCTGAAGCGGCGCGGGCATACCTTTGAGTTCGAGGGGGCTTTATGGTTTAAGACCTCGGATTTCGCCGATTCTCCGGCCGCCGAAAATAGCGATAAAAACGCTCAGCAGACGGAAGAAGAAAAAGACCGCGTGCTAATACGCGGCAATGGCGTCCCCACGTACTTCGCCTCCGATATAGCCTACCACAAAGAAAAATTCGACAGGGGCTTTGAGCGCGTCATAGATATATGGGGCGCCGACCACCACGGATACGTGCCGCGCATGAAGGCCGGGATAGAGGCGATAGGGCGTGACCCGGACGACTTCGACGTGATGCTGATTCAGTTTGTCAATCTCGTGCGAGACGGCGTTCAGGTTCCGATGTCCACCCGCTCCGGGCAGTTCGTGACGTTGCGGGACGTTTTGGACGAAGTCGGCGTGGACGCGACGCGCTATTTCTTTTTGATGCGCCGTCACGACAGCCAGCTCGATTTTGACCTCGAGCTGGCCAAACGGGCCGGCAACGACAACCCCGTTTATTACGTTCAATACGCCCACGCGCGTATATCGAGCATTTTGCGCGAAGCGAAAAACCAGGGGAAAACCTTATCCGAGGGGCGCGTTTGCGATATTTCGCCAAGCGTTTTTGCTGAAGCGCAGGGCGGGGCGGAAGCGCGGAAACTTGTCGACTGCCTCGCGTTCTTCCCAAAGGATATGGCCGGGGCGGCAAAAGACCTGACGCCTCACGCCGTGACGGTCTACGCCACTAACTTAGCCGGAGCCTTTCATTCTTTCTACAACACCAACCGTATCCTCGGCTCAGACTCTGACCTCGAGGCGTCACGCCTGACTTTAGCCCTGTCCGCCAAGATAGTTTTAGCGCGCTGTTTAGCTCTGATTGGCGTCTCGACGCCGGATAAAATGTGAGAAAATCGGGGCTTTGGTTATTATGACGCGATCCGACTCGCGGTTCAGCTACAGAAATTCAAAATTGCCGCGTCTGCGGTGGACGCTCATGGCGGCTCTCGTGGTCTTAGGGGCGTTTATCGTCGGCACGGTGTTCTATTTTGAAATAAACAAATTTTTACGCCTGAACTACCTCATAGAGGAGAGAGCGGCCAAATTAGCTGAAAAAGAGCGGACTGTGAACGTCTACAAGGAACAAGTCGAATTTTATAAAACACAAGAAGGCGTCGCTCATCTTGCCCGCGAGCAGTACAACTTAGCGCTCCCCGGTGAGCGCGTGTACCTGTTGGTGCCGGCTTCCGCGGATGAACTGCCCCGATAAAATTCCCAAATAAAATTTGTGTAGAATATTAAGTAAAGTAACAGACCGCGAAAATACACAAAAAAAATCGAGAGCCTTTAAGGCCCCCGATTTTTTTGTGAGTGTATTGTTCAAATTACTTTTTCTTTGCGGGCGCTTTCGCGGGCGCTTTCGGGAATACGTAAGCGACCGATTTGCCTGTGGCGTGCTTGGCGTCTATGGCGGCGAAGGTCTTCTTTGTGTTCTCGGTCTTTCCGTCAAAGACGGTTCCGTGGATTTCCTCGCCCAGCATGTCGTAGTGTCTCTGGTAGACTACCGCGAACTGCTTGCCGTCGGGGGTGTACTCGTACATATACTCCGTGAAATAGAGACTGCCCGCCGACTCGGGGGAAAGGCCGAACTTTGACATAAGCAGATCGATAGTTTCACGCTTGATGGTCTCGTTCGTGTAGTATTTGCGAACCACGGCAAACGGCGCATTGTCTTTCGTGCCGTAGTCAACAAGCCACCACTGCATCTTG
>BNVG01000047.1 GCA_025997935.1 Synergistales bacterium
GCATCAGGTGTTTTGACGAAATAAATCAGGCGTCCAAGCATTTGCTGAACATCATCAACAACATGCTCGACATGGCCAGAATAGAGGTCGACAACTTTGAGCTGTTCCCGACCAGGTTCAATTTTTATCTGACCTTAGAAGCTATAGCTCAGGACGTCTCTCAGTCCATAAGCAAAAAGGGGCAGAAATTCATAGTCGACATAGACGAAGAGATAGAAAATGTATGCGAATTTGTCTACGCGGACGAGAAGCGTCTGAGGAATATTCTGACAAACCTTCTGGCAAACGCCGCGAGATTTACGCCTGAAGAAGGAACTATAGAATTCACCGTCCGAAAGCAGTCTGAAGATGACGGCAAATGCGTTGTCAGTTTTAAGGTGCGCGACACTGGGTTCGGTTTTTCCAACGAAGACAAGACGCGGCTGTGGGGCATATTCGAGCAGTCAGACAACAGCATAAGCCGCTCTTACGGCGGCATGGGGTTGGGCCTACCGATAGCGAACCTCATCATAAAGAAGATGGGCGGACAGTTATACCTCAAAAGTCAACTCGGAAAAGGCTCCGAGTTTTCGTTCACGCTCGCGTTCGATGTCGTCGACGACGAAGACGACGTGCCGGTTCTGTGGTCGTCCGATATGCGCGACGAAGAGCCGGAGGCGAAGCATGACGCGAAGGCGGAACTGAACCTCGCCAAGAAAAGAATATTGATTGTCGACGACGTATCGCTCAACCGTGAGATATTGTCGGCTCTTCTCGAGGATACCGAGGCGCTACTCGACTGCGCCGAGGACGGGCAGGAGGCCGTGACGCTGTTCCGCCAAAACCCGTACGACATAGTGCTCATGGACTTGCACATGCCCGGCATGGACGGCTTTGAGGCCGCGAAATACATGCGCGAGTCGGGCAAGGGCTGGGCGAACATCCCGATAATCGCGGTGACGGCGGACACAAGCGACGATGTCATAACGCGCTGTATGGCCGCGGGTATGAACGGACACGTCGGCAAGCCGGTGGATTATGACCTGCTTATTGACACGCTCGCGCGGTGCCGTAAACAATCTCGCGTAATGCGGTTCTTATCCCGTTTGAAGAAAACGACGACGCCGCGCGGGATATAGCGGCTATAAAGAACGATTTTCATAAGGAGGATTCAGAGATGCGTGTAGCTATATTTTTGTGTGTATTCGCGTTTATGGTTTTTGGGGTTGGTTCAGGGGCGTTTGCGTCTGAGGCAAAGACCCGAAAGTTCACGGTAGGGGACGTCGTGGTTTGGGCCATAGCCGACTCTCTCGGCGACCGCGACATGAGCGTCTTTATAGGACTTGACCCGGATGTCCAAAAACAGTACGCTCCCCTCGGCAAAAGCCCGTCCGCAGTCATGGCGTTTTTAGTGAAGACCAAAGACGAAACAATATTGATAGACACCGGAATGAACGGTCTTTTCCCCGCCGGCTTGGCCGAGGTTTCGTCAGCGGCGGATGTAACCAAAGTCCTCATAACCCACATGCACGGAGACCACATAAACGGGCTTGTTCAGGACGGAAAAAGGGTGTTCGGCAACGCCCTTGTTCTGGCGTCGAGACAGGAACGCGAGTTTTGGCTTGACGAAAAATCAGCCGAAAAATTCCCCGACCGCAAGGCCGGGCTTGATTCGGCGCGTCGGATTATGGGTATATACGGCGCGGACGGGAAGGCGTTCGAGTACGGCGACATAGTGGCGGAGGGCGCTGATTTTAAGCTCGAGGCCATAGACGCCCACGGACACACCCCGGGGCACACCGTGTTTATGTTGACGTCGAACGGCGAACGGCTGCTTTTCTGGGCCGACCTGTCTCACGCCGCCGCGCTCCAGTTTCCGCGCCCTGACATCAACGCTACTTACGACATGAACCCGGAGGAAGCGGCCAAAACCCGTCTTCATTTCATGGAGTTGGCGGCGACCGAGAAGCTCACCATCGCCGGCGTACATCTGCCCTTCCCCGGCGTGGGCGCGGTCGAGAAAGCGCCAGTCGGATATACATACAAAAGCCGCTGATATTAAGGCAATATGCGCGTCATCCCATACAGAAAAGTATCGGACTTAGATGGGCTCCTCGGCGCGCGCATAGAGGAATGCAAAGACGTTAGACACAACGTCTCCGCGTCGGCTTTTATCGTTCCCTCGCGCCGCGACCGCGACTGGTGGAGGCTCCGCGCCCGAGTGGAAAGCCTGAGTCCGCAAGCGAGATTGGAAAATAACGCGCTTCTATGGAACTGGGAAGATATTTATAACGACGTACGCGTATTTTTAGGGCTCCCCAAACTGCGCCAGATAGACCCGCCGGATCACCGCGTCATTTTGTCTTTTATAGTAAACCAGTTCCTGAACGAAGATGAGCGCCGCGGTCTCGTGTCCGCGTGGCCGGGGCTCAAGCGCCCGGGCTTCATCGATATTCTGGCCGACGATCTGAGAGAACTGATAAACGAGGCCGTCTCCCCCGAACAGCTCTCGCTTGCTGAGCGCGACGAAGACCTGTCCGCCGTCCTGCCAGAGCTTTACCGGCGATACATAGCGTATCTTGACGCGCATGACCTGATGGACAGCTCGCAAATTCCGCTCAAGACATTAGAGACGCTCGTAGGCAAAAACGGCGACGTGGAGGCGTGGTTCAAAGAGAGGACGTTCACGTTTGTTGGATTTATGTCTTTCACGGGCGCGCAACTCGCTCTTGTCCGCAAAATAAAGTCCTTGTCGCCTTATGACGTCGTGGTTTTCAAGCCCACGACGGACTTGGACGACTTTCAGGACGCGACGAAACAGCTCGAGGACGTGACGTGGGAAGAAGAACCGCCTCCCGCGCCCGGCACAGTAATCTCTCTTTTGTCCTCCGAGTCGAGCCTCGAGTCGGAGATGGTCGCGCGCCTGCTCGCCCTGTGGCGCGAGGGCGAAGGGGAGCTTGCCAAAAACGCGCGTGGCTTTCCCGGCTTCGGCGCGGTGGGCATATCCGTCACAGACAGACGCCTTTTGCCGATGGAAGCGGCGCTTAGGCGTTTTCGCATTCCCTATGTCCCGGCTCGGGGCAGGAGCATATCAAAAAACATTCTGGGGGCGAACCTCGGCTCTATATGGACGGCCTGGACAGAGGGCTTGGATACGCGAAGCGTAGCGCTTCTCCTGTCCCAGCCCTGGGCGGGGACTGAGTCCGACTTTTCCGCCTCGGACGCACAGCGGAGCGGGCCAAACGGAGTCAGCGGCTGGGAAGATTACCTGAAACAAAAAGGGCCCAAGTCCGCGCTAAGGGCGTTCAAGGCCATAGTCAAGTTTTGCCGCGCAGTCGAAAAAGGCGCGACGCCCGAGCGTCTCCTCGGCGCGTTGCGCGACTTTTTGACGACGCGCGGGCTTTGGGCGTCAGCTTTGCTCGACAGCCTTACGGACTATCCGGCCTTTGACGAGAGCCTGAGAGAGCTCGCGGGCTCCGTGGCCGAAGTGGAGGACAAGAGAAACGCCCTGCGCGAGCTTCAACCGGATCTGGGGCCGGCCGGCGGCGTTACTATGAAAGGGAAGGCCGCGATGCGCTTCCTTAACGACTGGTGCCAGGACACGATGGTCAGCCCCGCCCCGCCCCTTCTGTGCGCCGTAACGCTCTACGTCGGGCCTCCTCCTATTTTGGCGTCGCACCCCGTATGGATAATGACCGACGTAACGCAAAAAGCATGGCCCGGCCAGTCGTTCGCCTCACCCCTCTTGGGCGAGCGCGAGCGCGAAATTATCGCGACGACCGAGGCGTGGCTACCGTCCGCCCACGACAAACGCGTTCAAAAAGAGGCGCTCTTCAGGCGTTTATTGCAGACGGGGGACGAACTGACCGTCATATCCCGCGCGTCCACGGACGACGAAGGACACCCCACCGCGCCGACCGCCCTTTTAGACTCGTTTTTCGAGGACGTCAAGGGCTGGACACTGATAGACGACATTCCAGCTTTCGGCCCCGCAGCCCTATCGGGCGGCGACGTTTATTTCTCCGATATAGAGCCATCCAGCACAGAGCGCTCAGAGTATCAGCCCGCCGCCGTTCCGGTTCTGCGCGCGGGCGAACCTCTTAGCCTCCCGGTCAGCGACCTCCACGAGCTTCTGGGCTGCCCGATGCGCTGGTGGTTAGCAAGGCGCGCGGGAGTCACTACTATCGACAGGGAGCTTTTCAGCAGGGCCGAGGCCGGCAGCTTCACGCACAAGATATGGGAAAACGTCCTGACCTCCCTGGCGGAGGAGTCTCAAAAAGAGACTTTTTCTTCCGCCGCGGACAGAGAATGGAAAAAAGCGCTGAGCCTTGAAAGCGACGGCTACGCCTCCTATCGCCGCCTCCTGAAAGACTACCGCCTTGAGCGTCACCGCAAAAATATAGAGTTCTACATCGCGCGCCTCGCGCGTTTTCAGGACGGTATTTCAGAGCGCCTCGAATCTCTCCGCTCAGATGGCCTCGCGCCGCGCCTTGTTGGCCGCGAGACGGAAGTCGACTTGACTCAGTGCGAGATAGACGGCGTGCGTTTCACGGGGCGGTGCGATCGCATGGATGTCTTTGAGGGCGGCGGCATAGTCATATTAGATTATAAATTAGGCAAGAGCGTGAACTACGAGAAAAAATCAGAGACGCTCTGCGCGTATAACAAAATTTTCAAATGGGGCCTTCAGCTTTCCGCCTACGCGCTGCTCTATAATAGAGGCGCGAAGGATGATTCGCGGGTCGTTGGGGTCGGCTTTTTGGGACACGGAGACGGAGCTATCGCCGGAACGTTCGAGCCGCCGTTCGACCTCTGCTATACGGGCCGCGCCGATAGGGGCGCGCGCCTGGCGGAAAGAACGGAAGAAGCTCAGGACGCCATGAAGCGCGCCGCCGCGATTTTGAAATCAGGGGAATTTGCGCCGCGCTATGAGAGCGCGGCGTGCGCTCGCTGCGATTTTAAGGGCGTATGCCGCAAGGGCGAGATGAACGGGGACGGAAAAAACAGCGAGGATGATGAGAATGATGAAGAGTGAGTATCCGGCATGGATAATCGTAGCCGACGACCTGACAGGGGCTTGCGACACGGGCATACAGTTTGTCCGAAAGGGAATAGAGACGGTAGTGATGACGGAGGCCCTTGGTTTGTCGGGCATAAAGACGCAAGACGCCGTTGTCGTCAACACGAACAGCCGAAACGACAGCGGCGCGGAGAGCGGCGCGAAACTGTCCCGTCTCGGCGAGACCCTGAAACCCTTTGTTGGAAAGTCAATTTTTTATAAAAAAGTGGACTCGACCCTGCGCGGCAACATCGCCTCGGAGGCGAAGGCGCTCAGGGCCGCGCTTGGCTTTGACGCGGTGTTCTTTCAGCCGGCTTATCCACAAAACGGAAGGACTACCGTAAACGGAGAGCTTTGCCTGAACGGCGTACCGGTTCACCTTACCGATATAGCCAAAGACCCATTGAAGCCCATATCGACGTCCTCTCTGAGGGATACACTAAACGATGAAGGCGCGTACCTCTCCTGCGACGCCCTGACCGATGACGATATAAAAGACGCGGTAGCCGGCGTTTTGGAGACGAGGCGGGCGGAAGACGTGCTTTGGATGGGGTCGGCGGGCTTAGCCGGGATACTGACAGATGTTTTGGACAAAAAAGGCAAAAATCAAACCGGGCCAATTCTCGGATTGGTCGGAAGCTATCACCCGCGCAATATCGTCCAGATAGAGAACGCGCGCCTCGACCCAAACGTCACGGTGATTACGCCCTCCACAAACGATATGACGGAGCCAGCGCGCAAAGCGGCGTCTAAGACGCTATGCGATATACTCAGCGCCTTAGAGCAAAAAAAAGACGTTCTCGTCGTGACGGCCCTGACGAGCGAACAGCGCGACAGAAGCGAGGGGGGCGCGAACGACCCGGGCAAAATAGCGGACTTTTTGGCCATTGTCTGCCGTGACGCAGTGCAAAAAGCCCGGGACGGGGGATTCTCCATCGGCGGCCTCTATCTAACTGGCGGCGACGTAGCTATGCGCGTATTGCGGGCCCTCGGCGTCAGCGAGCTTGTCCCCGTGCGCGAAGTGGAGACCGGCGTGCCCTTGCTTTTGGCCGTAAATGGTGACTACAACGGCCCTTTAGTCACAAAAGCCGGGGCTTTCGGAAGCGACGAAAGCGTAGCTAAAATATTGAAAGCCCTCCGCTAAGCCCTCTAAACCTACATTCATCTGCATTTTGAAACGGCCCTGGGATTTGGGGAATTACGGTTTACTTTTCAGGATCGCTTCCTTATAATAAGCGTTGTTTGCCTTATCCGGGCAAATAAACACATCTGGAAAGGAAGTCTGTCGAATAATGAAAAATTTGAAGTTTTGCGTTTTGACGGTTTTGGTCGTATTGTTTGCCGTGAGCGGTGCTTTTGCCGCGCCTTTCACCTCCGAGAAGGGCGGCTTTTCCATTGAGCTTCCCAAGAGCTGGGATCCCATGCCGAAAGAACAGCTCGACGCCATGGCCGCCGGCGGCACGTACCTCGTGGCGATGGATCAGGCCGCGCTGCAGACCGGCAAGATGCTTTCGCTGACCGTTCTCAAAGTACCCTCGCCCGACGCGGCCCTGACGACGCAGAGCATCACATCCTTTCAGGCCGATCAAATGAAGGCGATTCCCGGAGTCAAGGACATAAAGTCTGAACTGAAAAACGTCGGCGGCACTGAGTGGGCGGCCCTCTCCTACACGCTTGAGGCCAACGGAATGACCACAGCGTTTGTGCAGTACAGCGCCGTCAAGGACGGAACGCTAACATCCCTCTTATTCAGCTTCGACAAGCCGTCGGGCTACGAGTCTCTGATCGAGAGCACCGTGGCGTCCTACAAGGCGAAGTAGAAAATTCCATATTTTCCAGCACACAAAGACAGCGGGGCGCGAGGCTCCGCTGTCTTTGTGTGCTGTAGGCTACTCTCCTAAAACCTCCGCTAATCCGCGGTCATAGCCCTCATAAGCATTTCGGCGACCTCGCCCCGCGTCACCGGACGACCGGGGTGAAAGTCGCCGCTGTTTTTATATAGATTCAGTATCTCCTTAGAATCCAGAATTTTCACGGCCGCCTCTGACGGATGCCCGTCCGGGACGCTGAACGGGCGGCGCGCAGGGGTAGAGGCCGCCTTTAGGCCAAACGCCGAAACAAGGGCGCGCGCGAAAACGCCCCTTGTGATAAAGCGGTCGGGTTTGTCCGTGAGGGTCGGCGTCTCTCCTTTCTTTATCCCCGCCACGGCTTTGGCCTTGGTCAAAACCGCGACCATGTCCTCTTGCGTGATGAACTCGTCCACGCCGAACACGCCCTTGTCGGCCCCACGAATGACGGCCATCGCGAGGACGGGGTCGTCAAGGTCGCTG
The DNA here is from genome assembly GCA_025997935.1 of Synergistales bacterium. Classification (GTDB taxonomy): domain Bacteria; phylum Synergistota; class Synergistia; order Synergistales; family Aminobacteriaceae; genus BNVG01. The sequence goes on from BNVG01000047.1 coordinate 7,369, forward strand.
ATGTTGTATGAAGGCGCGTGAGGCGGCGACAGTGGTTCCATGACGCCGTACAAATTGAAAAGCTGAACCGCGTTGAAAAAAGGATGCTCCGGCGGCACGTCCGAGTATTTGCAAAGCGACAAGACTACCCCGGCGTCTAATAAGGCCCGCTGTACTTTCACGGGCGGCACGTCGCGCGGCGCAAGCTCGCTTCTCGCGGCCAGCGCGGCCAGCGCTCCGGCGGCCTGCCCGACCATCATGCAGATAGGCTGGAGGCGAATGGCCCCGGCGGAGAGCCTTGTCATGGAGAGGTTTTTTTCGGCGGCAATGAGGCCGTCTGTGTCTTTTGGTATCAAAATCCTAAGCGGCACCTGAAAAGGCCCCCTCGGGCGGTTGTGAGCGGAGGAGACGGCGCGCTCACCCATATCCCACTCCAAATCGGAGTCCTTGTCCGCTCCGTGCAAGTCCAGAATATATCCGCCTATGGCTATGGCGTCCTCGAACTCATGCCGCGTCTGTCCGTCGCGGTAGCTCAGAGAGTTACGCAGAAGCTCCTCCGACGTCAGGGTGTATTCGCTCAAAACCCTCCGCGACTCTCTTACATACGGAATGGGCGGCATACGCTTCGCTATGTCCTGCCATTCCAAGGGCAGACCTTGCGCCGCTTCCGGCAGCTCGGCGGCGTCGTACTCGTCGTCCGTTACCGACCAGTCTTCCCCAAGCTCGTTTTGAATGTAATAAATAAAGTGCAGAGTCTTGATGAACGCTTCTTTTTCCACTCTCGCCCTCAGTGCCTTGTTCTCTAAATACTCTACGGGCAAGCCAGTGCGCCCGTTCTCCCAACCGCCCCTGCCGGGGTAGTCGTTCCCCCAGTTGACTACGGTCTTGGAGATGTATTTCCAGTTTTCAGGGCGTCCATCGTAGTTCCAGGGAGTCGAGGAATTCGGGAGGCCGCGGTAGGCGTTGTGGCTGACAAAATCAACGGGGAGTGGTACGGGATAGTTGCCCCTGAACGGATAGCCGCCGCTTGCGACGTAACTCTCATAATTGCGCCGCGCCTCCTCGTAGCCCGGAAGGGGCGCAATGGCTCTAAGATGTTGCGGCACCCCGCCCGGATAGCGGCGAATAACCGCCGTCCAGGTTATATCCTGAATCATGGCGTCGGGCTTTATAAACGGCGTGGCCGAGTTTCCCGCTCTGTACCCGGCCCCGGCCAGCGGCAGTACGTCCCCGTACTCCGTGGCGTCTATGAGGACGCGGCACTTCACATCGCGCGATTTTCCGCCGCCGTCCGTCACCGTGACGCCAGTAACGCGGTTTTTGTCACGCTCCACCTTCGACACAAAAGAGCCGAGCGACACGTCAAGGGGTTTTTTGCCTGTTTTTTTGGCGTCGTCAAGCATTTCGTAAAGAACTTGCTGCCCTATGGAAGGCTCGAAGGCAACGCTCCGGGAATCCCAATAACAGGTTCCCATAGATTTGCCGCGCAGGTCGTAGTAGTTTTTCAGCCTGCTCACGAACTCCAGGTAGACGCCGCTACGCTGTCGGCTCATGTCGTCCATCGTGGAAACTCCGGCCGCCGTCGCCTGCCCGCCTATCCAGCCGCTCGGCTCCGCCACCAATACCGAAACGCCAAGGCGCGCCGCCTGTATAGCGGCGGCCACTCCCCCAATGCCGCCCCCGGCCACTACTACATCGTATTCCAAAACACGGGCTTTCGCGGCGGCCTCCGCAAGGCCGGCGTTCAAAGACGAAAAGAAAAGAAGCGCCGCCGTCAATATATATATTGGTTTAATACGCCTCATTTCGCGCTCTTGGGTTCCTTTTTCTTGTCGTACTGGTGCATCGACGATTTGCCGCCCCTCAGCACCTCGCGCGCCAGGGCCGGATCCATAGCCCCAAGTTTTTTATCTCTCTCGTACGGCTTCATGTATCCCTGCGTATTCGACTCTACCATGCCGGTAGCCACAAGCGCGTCTAAGACTTTCATATCGACGCCGAGGATTCTGTTTATGTCGTAGACCGTGAAAAGCTCTCTCTCGTTGTCTCGCAAAAAATTACGCACAACGCTTCCGACGTCTCTGAGTGTGTCTCTGCACGCCGGGCAGGCTTTTTCAAAATGAGGCCCGTTGATAAAGGCTTTTTTGCATAGTTCGCATACTACAAGCGCCATGAAAAATGTCTCCCTTCATAAATTGAACGCTTAAATAATACACCATTTGCCATTAATTTCACCCTTTAACAATATGTCTCAATATATCCTGAATAGTTTTTTTATGATATTCTAACTCTTATATATAAGGAAGAGAAAGATTTTTAAGGAGGAATGAGTATATGGAGAAAGAGTTTTCCGTGCAGATTGGCGCGCAGCCGATGGTGTTTCGCACGGGTAAAATTGCGAAGCAAGCCAGCGGGGCTGTTATGGCGTCGCATGGAGACACCGTTATCCTGAATACGGCATGTATCACGGACACGGTTCGGACGGGCATCGACTTTTTCCCGCTGTTGGTTGATTTTGAAGAGCGGTATTACGCCGCAGGAAAAATCCCGGGCGGCTTTATCAAAAGAGAGGGGCGTCCCACGGAGTCGGCTATCCTGAGCGCCCGCGTGGTTGATCGTTCTATTCGCTCGCTTTTTGACGACGATATGCGAAACGATGTCCATGTCGTGGCCACGGTGATGGCGGTTGACCAGGTTTATCCGCCAAACGTCTTAGCCATAAACGGAGCGTCCGCGGCTCTCGCCATATCCGGCATACCTTGGGGAGGCCCCGTCGGCGCGGTGCGAGTGGGCCTTATCGACGGAGAGCTTGTAATCAACCCGACCGAGGCGCAGATGGCTTCGTCGTCTCTCGACCTCTTGGTGGCAGGGCACGACGACGGGCTCACGATGGTTGAGTCCGGCTCAAAGGAAGTGCCGGAGGAAACGCTTATCGACGCGCTCGATATGGCCCAGACCGAAATCAAAAAGATAATAGCCCTGTTCCGCAAGATGAAAGAAGAAGTGGGCAAGCCCGAGATAACTGTTCCCACCCCCGAGCGCATTCCCGAGATAGACGAATGGATTATGTCCAACGTCGACGCCGACATAGACGCCGCCGTGCGCATACACGAGAAAAAACCCAGAGCCGACAAGATAACGGAGGCCCGCAAGCGCGCCGTGGCGCAGTTCCCGGAAAATGGCGACTACATAGCTGCCGCTATTGAGGGGCGGGTCAAGAAGATAATGCGGGGCATCTGTGTAAACGAGGGCGTAAGAGCCGACGGACGCGCCATGAATCAACTGCGTAAAATAACTTGTGAGCTTGGCGTTTTGCCGCGAGTCCACGGTTCGGCGCTCTTCACAAGAGGAGAAACGCAGTCGCTGGCGGTGACTACCCTCGGTATGGTCGGCGAGGACGACCAGGTCTTAGACGGCATCAAACTCGACGAGCCGGCCAAGCGCTTTATTCTGCACTACAACTTCCCGCCCTACTCCGTGGGCGAGGTCAAGCCCATGCGCGGCCCCGGCAGGCGCGAGATAGGGCACGGCGCGCTGGCCGAGCGGGCGTTGCGCTACGTCATCCCGTCCGAGGAGGAGTTCCCTTACGTCGTCCGCGTCGTGTCTGATATTTTAGAGTCCAACGGCTCAAGCTCTCAGGCCAGCATCTGCGGCGGAAGCCTCTCTATGATGCAGGCCGGCGTACCGATAGCGCGGCACGTCGCGGGCGTGGCGATGGGCCTTATCAAAGAAGGCGACAAAGTTCAGGTCTTGACGGACATTCAGGGACTCGAAGACCACTACGGCGACATGGACTTCAAAGTCGCCGGGACGCGCGAGGGCGTAACGGCGCTCCAGATGGACAACAAAGCCGGCGGCATAACACGCGCTATCTTAGAGCAGGCGCTCGGACAGGCAAGGCTCGCGCGTCTTGAGATATTAGACAGCATGGAGGCCTGTATATCAAAACCCGGTGAGCTGTCGATGAGCGCCCCGCGCATACATAAAACCTCGATAGACCCCGACAAAATCCGCGACGTTATAGGCCCCGGCGGCAAGATGATTCGTAGCATAACACAGAAAACCGGCGTCAAGATAAACGTCGACGACACGGGCGACGTGAGCATAGCCGGCCCAAGCCAGGAGCAGGTAAACGAGGCCCTCACCATAATTCGCGGCCTGACCAAAAACTTAGCGGCGGGCGAAATCTACCACGGCACGGTGACGCGCCTGATGTCATTCGGCGCTTTTGTGGAGTGTCTGCCCGGCAAAGAGGGACTGCTGCACCTCAGCGAGATGAGCGTAAAGCGCGTGCCCAAGGTCGAGGACGTCTTCAAGCCCGGCGACAAGGTGTTAGTCATGGTCAAGGAAATAGACGATATGGGGCGCGTCAACCTATCGAGACGCCGTATCGTGACGGACGAGGCCAAAGCCGCCGAGGCCGGGTTCGCTTCTGTCTTAGAGAGCGAGCGCGAGCGCGAAACGCTCATAGAGAAAATAGCCGAAAACGCCCCTGCCTACACTCCGCACGACAGAGGAGACAGAGGCGACCGGGGCGGCGACAGGGGCGGACGAGGCGACCGGGAACGCAGACCAAGCGGCGGCGGTTACGGCTCAAGGCGCTAACTAACCTGCCCACCCGCTTTTCAAAATGTCTGAGGTTTGTGTTTTTATACTGCGTGATGAACGCGCAAAGAAGCTGCCCCTCCCGTCTTACGCGACTCCGGCCTCGGCCGGAGTCGACCTCAGATCTGTCGAGGAGCGCTTGCTGCAAAAGGGCGAAAGAGCGCTTATACATACCGGCGTCCGCATAGCCCTTCCGCCCGGATACGAAGCCCAGGTGCGTCCAAGGAGCGGCCTTGCCCTGAAACACGGCATAATTTTGCCCAACAGCCCCGGCACGATAGACGCCGACTACCGAGGCGAGATAGGCGTCATCCTGATGAACTTAGGCGACGAGCCTTATGAGGTCAAGTACGGCGACAGGATAGCGCAGATGGTCGTGGCTCCGGTGTGTCAGGTGAAATTCGAGGAGACGGACGAGCTGGATGAGACGATAAGGGGCGAGGGCGGGTTCGGGAGTTCGGGGAATACATAAATCGAAGCCAAAGGCAGATAAAGACATAGTTCGTCACCTATAAACGGCAAAAAGCCATATTTGAGATAAAAGCCTTTGACAGCGAGCTTCTCTATCAACCAACACGGTACGAGCAGATTTTGAGGTGTAATTTTACAAACTCCATAGTTCAGTCCGCGTGTTTGATGTTGCGAGCTTTGTACTTTCCCATACCCTCAAGCATGGCTTTATTAGGCTCCGGCGGGTTTGTAAGAGTTTCGATTAAACCTTTGAATTTTTCAGTATGTCCTAAATCCCTGCCTTATCGCGGCCTCGCACTTTTCGGGATTTAGTGCGGGGCTGTAGAGATAACCCTGAAACATGCAGCATCCGAGACTTTTTAACTTTTTCGCCTGCTCCTCCGTCTCGACAAATTCAGCCAAAAGCTGAATGTCCATCGAGCGGCAGAGTTCGCTTATAGTCGCTATTATATCCATGCTTATTTTGCTCGTCACGACGTCTTTCACGAGGCTTCCGTCGAGTTTTATCATCGAAACCGGGAACTGCTTCAAATAAACCAGCGAGGTATGCCCCATTCCGAAGTCGTCTATGGCGATGTTAAGGCCCATCATTTTAATATCACGTATGAGGTCGTTATGTCCCATGTCTGACGAAAGCCCTGTCGATTCGGTAACTTCCATCTTCATGCTGTGTGGGTCGAGGCCCCATTTTTTGATGATTCCGCCTATCTTCTCAGGTAGAGTGGGGTCGTCGAGCTGTTTTACGGACACGTTAAACGACATGACCACGTCCTCGATGCCTTTTTTACGCCATTCATGCTCCTGACGGCATGATTCCTCGCAGACCCACAGACCTATCTCATTTATGAAACCTATCTCCTCCGCAAGGGGGATGAAAAGGCAGGGAGGAATCCTGCCCATGCGGTCGTGCTTCCAACGAAGCAACGCCTCCACCCCGTAAATTCTGCCGTCGCGGCAATCGACCTGCGGCTGGTACTCAAGATACAGCTCGTTTTTCCTTATCGACATCATGAGGTCATTGGCGAGCGCTCTGGACAGCGAGCCGATGTCGTCCGCCCTGTTCTCCAAAGACGCTCCGCCGTTATCTCCCATCGTATAGCTCAGCTCCAGCAATTCCTTGAACGTTTCGCCGAACTTCAACGCCTGAACCTTGTCCGATATACGGACAAACGGGAGGTATATCATCATCCCCACCATGAGGTTGAATACCTGAAGCAGACTGCCCGTAAGATCGCCGGACGCGACATAGCCGCTCACGAGCGCGGGAGTCGTCCAGACTACCTCAGTCGGAGCGACGCTTACAAGGCCGGCCAAGACGGCAAGATACGACGTAATGGTGAGAATTATCGGAGTGGCTATGAACGGTATGATAAATATCGGGTTCAGCACTATAGGCAGGCCGAAGACGAGCGTCTCGTTTATGTTGAAAACGGCCGGCAGTATCGATATTTTAGCCACAATTCCAATGCCCCGCCCGCGCCAGCGCGCCGCGAAAAACGCGCCAAGAAGGGACAAGGTGTTTCCCGTACCGCCCATTGTGACATAGCTGTCAAAAAAGGCTCTTGTGAACACAAATTCTCCGCTCACCGCGACCGCCGCGGGAAATATTTCCGTCATCACCGGCTCCAGCGCGTTTGAACCGTGTACGCCCAGGAACCAGAGGAACTGCCGGGCGAACACAAAGACAAGGGCGGAACTGAGGTTGTTCCCCATGCCGGCAAAAGGTTTGCAGAGCAGGT
>BNVG01000048.1 GCA_025997935.1 Synergistales bacterium
TACCCTCGGCTGTGGACGCTTTCTGAATGGCCTCGCGGTAGGCAACCTGCGGACGACCTACCTTGACGTCTACGCCAAACTCTCTTTTGAGTCTGTCCACGATAATCTCCAAGTGCAACTCGCCCATGCCGGAGATAATGGTCTGCCCGCTCTCCTCGTCGGTCTTGACGCGGAAAGTGGGGTCTTCGTCAGCGAGCGCGATCAATCCCTTGGACAGCTTCATTTTGTCGGCCTGGGTGGCCGGTTCTACGGAAAGAGATATGACCGACTCCGGAAAAACAAGATTCTCTAAGACAATTTGCGCGTTTTCGGCGCACAGGGTATCGCCGGTCTTTGTGTCCTTGAGGCTCGGAACCGCCACTATCATGCCGGCCTCCATCGCGTCGATGTCCTCGCGCTTGTTGGAGTGCATACGCATAATACGCCCGATTCGCTCGCGCTTGCCGGAGCTGGCGTTGTAAATTGTGTTGCCTTTCTCTAAAACGCCTGAATAAACGCGAAGGAAGATAAGTTTGCCCAAAAATGAATCTACCGCGACCTTGAACGCCAGCGCGGTGAAAGGCTCCTTTGGATCGTTGTGACGCTCGACCGAGCTTTCCGGCTCGTCGGGACGCGTACCGTGAATTGGAGGCAAATCTATGGGCGAGGGAAGATAATCAAGAACCGAATCAAGCAACATCTCGACGCCTTTGTTCTTAAACGCCGTTCCGCAGATTACAGGGACGAGTTTGAGCTCTATCGTGGCTTTGCGAAGAGCGGCTTTGAGCAAGTCGCTACCGACTTCTTTGCCATCCAAGAAAAGCGTCATAACGTCATCGTCAAAATCGGATACGGACTCTACGATATAATCACGCCCCGCCTTGGCGGCCTCGGCAAGCGAAGCCGGAACAGGCGCCGCGACGGGCGGCTGAGTAAGTTCTCCGCTACACAAAAGCGCTTTCTGCTCTATCAAATCTATGACGCCTGCGAAATCTTCCTCGGCGCCTATCGGCATCTGAATCGGTACGGCGTGAGCGCCGAGCCTGTCTCTCATAGCCGCGACAACAGCGTCGAAGTCCGCTCCGATTCTGTCCATTTTATTTACAAACGCGACTCGCGGGACGTGATATTTATCGGCCTGACGCCAAACGGTCTCCGACTGAGGCTCGACGCCGCCCACCGCGCAGAAGACCGCAACCGCGCCGTCAAGCACACGCAGAGAACGCTCCACCTCCACAGTGAAGTCCACGTGGCCGGGCGTATCAATCAAATTGATAGTGTACCCCTTCCACATACAAGTCGTGGCGGCGGAGGTGATAGTAATACCACGCTCCTTCTCTTGCTCCATCCAGTCCATAGTGGCCGCACCCTCATGCACCTCACCGACTTTGTAGTTTCTGCCGGTGTAGTAGAGTATGCGCTCGCTGGTGGTTGTTTTTCCGGCGTCAATATGCGCCGCTATACCTATATTTCTAAGCTTTGTAATATCCATTAGTTAATTCTTTCTCTCCTACCAACGATAATGGGCAAACGCGCGGTTGGCCTCGGCCATCTTGTGCGTGTCTTCACGTTTTTTAATGGAGCTGCCCTCGTTTTTGTAAGCGTCCATCAGCTCCCGCATCAGACGGTCAGCCATAGGCATACCCTTCTTTGCGCGGGCGTATGAGAGAATCCAACGAATGGACAGGAGCTGCCCTCTCTCAGGCGTAACCTCCACGGGAACCTGATACGTCGCTCCGCCAACGCGGCGCGGACGAACCTCGGTCTGGGGCGCTACGTTGCCCATAGCTTTCTCAAAAACCTCAAACGGCTCTGTGCCAAGTTTCTCAGCTGCGTTGTCAAGCGCGGTGTAGAGAATCCTCTCGGCGATGCTCTTTTTGCCGCCCTTCATAAGGCTAGCGATAAACTTCGCCACAGCGGCGTTGCCAAAACGCGTATCCGGCGTCGGCACTCTTTTTCTTACGTGACCCTTGCGAGGCATAACGAAATCCTCCCCCTAACTCTTCGGCTTGCGCGCGCCGTACTTGGAACGACTACGCATTCTTTTTTCCACTCCGCCGCAGTCCAATGTGCCGCGCACGATGTGATAACGAACGCCGGGAAGGTCTTTCACACGTCCCCCTCGGACAAGAACCACCGAGTGCTCCTGCAAGTTGTGCCCGATACCCGGAATGTAGGACGTTACCTCTATTCCGTTTGTCAGGCGCACACGCGCCACCTTACGCAAAGCCGAGTTGGGCTTCTTGGGCGTAACGGTATAAACCCTTGTGCAGACGCCTCTCCTTGCCGGATTGCCCTGCAACGCCGGAGAATTGCTCTTGGTGCGTTTCTCCGAGCGCCCCTGACGTACAAGCTGATTAATTGTTGGCACAGAATCTCCTCCCAAACACAAATTAAAATTAAGTAGAACATCATAAAACAACCGAGTTATAGCTCTATGCGCGTTTCAATCCCGCTATGGAAGCCGGGCGGTCAATAGCGCAAGCGCGCCCCAATTCAAGCCGGGAAGCAACTTTTTCAACCTCAATACCCGCGCCTTCCGCCGCTTTTATAACGTCGTCAAGCATTTTGGCGCCGCCGCGCGCGCGTCTTTGCTTTTGAGGAAGTTCATCGTTATCCGCGACGAATATCTTTCGGAGAAGATTTGAAGCCATAGCGCGGCGCACTTCTCTCTCGCCCACAACCCGCTCCGGCACGGCCAACTCGCTCAAAGACACAACAATACCTCCGCAGCGCACAAAAGCGCAAAGGTAATAATACCAAAAGAAAGCCTCATCTGTCAATGAAGGAAATGAAAAAGAAGCGAAAATTTGCATGAAATGAAAAAATGAAAATGAAAAAATGAAAATGAAAAATTTTATTTTGATTTTTTTATTTCAGTTTTCGCGAAATTTATTTTTATATCCTATTATTATAAGAAGTATAAAATTATTATAGCAACATAAACGATCAAACTTGAAATCATACAGCCGGGAGATGACCTATTTGCAAAACCGAAATCAATTCGCTCTTTTTCGCACTAAGCGGTTTTTGCCGCTTTTCCTTACGCAGTTTCTTGGCGCGTTCAACGACAACTTTTTCAAAAGCGCTATGGTGATGCTCATAACCTACCGCATAGCCGACAAGGCAGGGTATGACCCCCGCATTTTGGTCAACGTCGCGGGGGGCGTCTTTATCCTGCCGTTCTTTCTTTTTTCCGCGACGGCGGGACAATTGGCCGACAAGTACGAGCGTTCCCGTCTCGTACAGTTCACAAAACTCGCGGAGATTGTCGTGATGGGCGCAGCCGCCGTTGGATTTTACATTGAGGACGTTCATCTGCTGATGGTCGTTTTGTTTTTGATGGGGGCGCAGTCCACTTTTTTCGGACCGCTGAAATACAGCATCCTGCCTCAGCATCTCGATGAGGATGAGCTTATAGCCGGAAACGGACTGATACAGATGGGGACTTTCTTATCCATACTTACGGGCACAATTTTCGGCGGGCTTTCTATTTTAAGCGACGGCGGAGTTCACTTAGTCAGTTTCTTGGTAGTAGGCATAGCAACGACGGGATGGTGGGCCAGCCGTCACATCCCCACAACAAACCCTGTAGCGCCGGGCCTGAAGCTCTCGGTCAACTTTGTCAAAGATACGGTAAAAATAGTGGCCAAAGTCGTCCCCTATCGGGACATTTTTCTTTCTATCCTGGGCATATCCTGGTTCTGGTTTGTGGGCACGACGTTTCTTTCGCAATTTCCGACCTACGCCAAGCTCGTAATAGGCGCGGACGAGCAAGTCGCGACGCTGTTTCTCGCCACCTTTTCGTTTGGCATCGGTCTCGGTTCTATGGCCTGTAACAGCGTCCTGAAAGGTAAGGTCTCTCTTGTTCATGTCCCCTGGACTGCTGTCGCCATTTCAGTCGCCTGTACCTGTCTCTTCCTCGTAAGCCAGCGTCCCCCTTTAGAAAGCAGCGTACCCGAGATGGGACTGCTCGCGTTTTTATCAAACGCTCAGAACCTGGCGATCCTTGCTTGTCTTTTCGCAATATCTTTTTCGGGAGGGCTTTATATCGTGCCGCTTTACGCGTTCATTCAAAACCGCGCCGACGAGGCTCACATGGCAGGCGTCATAGCCTGCGCCAACATCACGGACTCGCTCTTTATGGTTCTATCCGCCGTACTGACAAGCGTCTTGCTGATGACAGGGTTCTCTATTCCTCACATCTTCCTCGTCACGGCCATCCTGACAGTCGTCGCGGCCGTCATTATAAGGAAGGCTGTCCGGGGGTGAGGGACTCATTGGCCGCTAACGCGTTAGATAACATGGATATTAGCACGTTTCGGTTTTTGCGTTGCGCTATGGCAAGGGCGGTCTCGCCTTCGCGGGAAAGAAGACTCGGGTCAGCCCCAAGCTCCAGAAGCATAGACACCATGTCCGGTCTACCTAAGGCCGCCGCCGCCATTAAGGGCGTATCGCCATATTTGTCGCGCCCGTTCACGTCAGCTCCGGCGTTTATGAGGTCGCGCGCTATGGCGACGTTGTTTCTGGAGATTGTATAGCTCAAAAGCGTACACCCGTTTTTGTCGAGTTTACTCAGGTTTTTCGCCTCTTTCAAAAACTCGCGCACCACATCGGGTCTGTTTTGCACTATGGCGTATGTCAGAGTGGAGTTGTCGGAGCGGAGGATAAGGCTTTCTTCGGCCAGTTGCGTAAAATGACGGATAACGTCAACTCTGTTTAGCGCTATGGCGGCTTTCATGGCGCTAATGCCTGCGTCGTCCGGCGCGTTTATGTCCGCGCCCTCCGACACGAGACGCAAGACATCGTCATCTCTACCCTTTCGGACGGCCTCTATAAGCTCGATATTCCGCATAGAGACCGGGCTTGGCGCCAAGTCGGGGTCAGGCACATGTACGGGACGCAGGAAAAATATCCCAAGACTCGCGCCAAACGCCAAAAACAACGTCACGCCCGCTATGGCCAAAGCGGCTACGCGCTTTTTCGATGGTTTTTTGCCATCTTTTTTGTCATCCGATCGCCCTCCGCTTAGGGTGGCGATTTCCGGTTTTACGAACGCGGCGTCGGTGAGCTCAGCGCTCAGCGAATCCGCGCTTTCATCCGTAGCCGTGTCAGCATTCGCGGTGCTTTCTTCGGGCTTGCGTCTTTTGAAAATTCCGGCGAGCTTCGCGAAAAAACCGGTCAAGATTATCTTAAAGCTATTCATAATTCTAACTCCTCAAATCTTATTTTCTTTCCCGTGGGTCAGCCGCTCTATGTTGCTTTTGTGGCGGAATATGGCAAAAACAGCCAAAACAAAAGAAACAACAACGAAGGAGCAAGGCGCGTCCAGCATCTCGAAAAATATGGGTATGGACAACAACGAGAATATCGAGGCCAACGATACGTAGTGCGTAGAGGTCATGACCGCGTACCATATCGCGCCGCTCATCAGGGCCACAGCGAAAGATTCGTATGGCCACAGGAAAAACACCACGCCGTAGGTGGTGGCGACGCCTTTACCGCCCTTGAACTTCAGCCATATCGGAAAGTTATGACCTAATACGGCAGCGAAGCCCGAGAGCGAAAGATGTACAGGAGCGACGCCGACGGAGGCCACGGTAAACAGGAGCGCCAACGCGCCCTTCAGCATGTCCACAGCCGTCACGAAGATGCCCCATTTGTTCCCCATGACGCGCCTGACGTTTGTCGCGCCCGTGCCGCCGGAGCCGACCGTACGAATATCAACTCCTTTGAAAAGGCGTACCAACAAATATCCTGTCGGGAACGACCCAACGAAATAAGAAATTATCATCCACAGTATTGCGCTTCTAATCATGTGTCTCATGCACCTCCTGTGTGTTTTTCCGTAAATTTATCAAATATCCAAAATCATTAACTGGTAGATTATAAGAGATACTGAGTTATTATAACAGAATAATCAAAAAAGATTCTCTAACGCGCTTAATATTGAGAAAGGAGACAGTGAAGATGAAAAAATTTGACGCTCATCGCGTGGCCAAAAACGATAACGTGGCGGTGGTTGTGCGGGATGTGAAGGCGGGGGAGGCGCTAACAATTCACAGCGACGGCGCTGAGCCGTTGTTTATTGTGTCCGCGTCCGATATTCCCGCGGGGCACAAGATAGCGTTGGCCGACGTTAAAAACGGCGGCGATATTTTGAAGTACGGCGAGATTATTGGCGCGGCGACGGCGGACATAGCTAAAGGAGAATATGTGCATATTCATAATTTGGAAGGCAAAAGAGGCAGGGGGGACAGGGCGTGAATAATACATTTATGGGATATGTCAGGCCAGACGGAAGTGTCGGGGTCAGGAATCACTTGCTGGTTTTGCCATCTGTGGTCTGCGCGACCGACACGGCTTCCCGTATAGCTTTTCAACTGAACGGCGCGGTGAGCGTCACGCACCAGCACGGCTGCGCGCAGCTTCCGGCTGACTCCGCCCAGACGGCGCGTACGCTCGCCGGCTTCGGCGCAAACCCGAACGTCGCGGCATGTATCGTGGTTGGCCTCGGCTGCGAAACGATAAGCGCGCGCGACTTAGTTTCCGACATCGAGAGACTCGCGCCTGGCAAGCCCGTCATATCTTTGGTCATTCAGGACGAGGGCGGTACGCTTAACACGATAAACAAGGGCGTCAAAATCGGGCGCGAAATGCTCTCCGCCATATCGGGAATAACGCGTGAGGAGCAGCCCGTTTCAAAACTGACCTTGGGGCTCGAGTGCGGCGGGTCGGACGCCTGGTCGGGCTTGTCGGCAAACCCCGTAGCGGGCAGCGCGTCGGACAGGCTTATAGCGGCGGGCGGAGCGTCTATTTTGTCGGAGACGCAGGAGATTATAGGCGCTGAGCATATTCTGGCGAAACGCGCCATCAATAAAGACATAGCGGAACGCCTTGTGGCTATCGTGCGCAGGGCGGAGGAGGGCGCGCTTTCGGGAGGCGTAGATATAAGGCTCGCCAACCCTACGCCGGGCAACAGACAGGGCGGCCTTTCCACACTCGAGGAAAAATCCCTCGGATGTATCAGCAAGGCGGGCCTTGTCGCGCCGATTTTAGAGGTCTTGGACTTCGCGGAACGCCCGACGCAACGCGGCCTTGTGGTCATGGATACGCCGGGGCACGACATCGAGTCCATAACAGGTATGGTCGCGGGCGGCGCTCAGGTTATCTTTTTCACCACGGGACGCGGCACATGCACGGGCTGTCCCATAGCTCCCGTTATAAAGATATGCTCGAACACGGAGAGGTTCGAGCATATGCGCGACAATATGGATGTCGACGCCGGAGCGGTCATAACCGGCGATAAAACAATATCCGACATAGGCGAAGAGCTTTTCGAGGAGATGAAGCGCGTGGCAAGCGGCAAATCGACCAAGAGCGAGGATCTTGGCTATGGCAGCTTCGCGATAAACCGCATAGGGCCGACGCAGTAGAAAAGAAACGCCTGCATTTTTCTTTTCTACGTAATTTTACGTATTGATTTCTATTCTCAAGCGGCTATTATGTCACATGGAAGCAATTAGCACTCCTCTGAGAGGACTGCTAATATAAAAATAAGAGGGAGTTGTTTTATATGAATCTGAGACCACTTGGAGACAGGATCGTTGTGAAGGTTCTCACCCGCGAGGAGAAGACCAAAGGCGGTATCGTTTTGCCGGATACGGCGAAAGAGAAGCCGACCGAGGGAGAGGTTTTGGCCGTAGGTTCCGGCAAAGTTTTGGACAACGGACAGAAGTTGCCCGTCGAGGTCAAAGTCGGAGACCGCATTATCTTCAGCAAGTACGCCGGCACAGAGGTCAAATTGGACGGCGACGAGCTTGTCATCTTCAGCGAGCGCGACGTTCTCGCCATCGTTGATCAGAAGTAGAAACAGTTAGACGTTCGCGTTCTATTTTCATTATTTTTTTACTTACAAATTAGGAGGTAATAATTATGTCTAAAATTCTTTCTTTCGGTGAGGAAGCTCGCCGCTCGATGCTCCGCGGTATAGATAAAGTCGCCGACACGGTAGGCGTTACGCTTGGGCCCAAGGGGCGCAATGTTGTCCTTGAGAAGAAGTACGGTTCCCCCACTATAACCAACGACGGCGTGACGATAGCCAAAGAGATAGACCTCGAGGATCCGTTCGAGAACGCCGGCGCTCAGCTTCTTAAAGAAGTCGCGTCCAAGACCAACGACATCGCCGGAGACGGCACCACCACCGCGACGATTTTCTCCCGCGCCATTATTCGCGAGGGCATGAAGAACGTAGCCGCCGGCGCCAACGGAATGCAGATGCGCCAGGGCATTGAGAAGGCCATCGACTTCGTGGTCGAGGATCTCAAGAAGAAGGCTATTCCGGTCAAGGATAAGGATAAAATCGCGCAAGTAGCCTCCATCTCCGCCAACGACAAGGCCGTGGGCGCGCTTATCTCCGAGGCTATGTCCAAGGTGGGCGAAGAGGGCGTCATCACGGTAGAGGACAGCCAGACCGTCGGTACGACGCTTGAGATGGTCGAGGGGCTTCAGTTCGACAAAGGCTACATCAGCCCCTACATGGTCACGGACAGCGAGAGAATGGAGACCGCCTTCGACGACGCCTATATCCTCATTCATGACGGCAAAATCAACAGCATCAAAGACCTGCTTCCCGTACTCGAGAAGGTCGTGCAGACCGGCAAGCCGCTTGTCATTATCGCCGAAGACGTCGAGGGCGAGGCTCTTGCCACCCTTGTGGTCAACAAACTTCGCGGCGTCATGCAAGTAGCGGCAGTCAAGGCGCCCGGCTTCGGCGACCGCCGCAAGGCCATGCTTCAAGACATCGCCATCGTCACCGGCGGGCAGGTCATCAGCGAGGAAGTCGGCCTGAAGTTCGAGAACACCGAGCTTTCTATGCTCGGCAAGGCCAAGAAAATTCGCATAACTAAAGAGGACAGCACGATCACCAATGGCGCGGGCAACCCCGAAGAAATCCGCAAGCGCGCCTCGCAGATAAAGAAGGAGATAGAGGACTCCACCTCCGACTACGACAAGGAGAAACTTCAGGAGCGCCTTGCCAAGTTGGTCGGCGGCGTGGCGGTTATTCAGGTTGGCTCCGCTACCGAGACTGAGCAAAAAGAACTCAAGCACCGCATCGAGGACGCGCTCAACGCGACGCGCGCCGCTGTCGAGGAGGGCATCGTGGCCGGAGGCGGCGTGGCCGCTATCAACAGTGCGGTAGCTCTCGAGGCCTTTATCGCCAAACTTGAAGGCGACGTCAAAACCGGCGCGAAGGCCGTACTTACCGCTCTCAAGGCTCCTCTCTACCTCATCGCCGAGAACGCCGGCGCGCAGGGCGACGTGGTCGTCGAGAAGGTCAAGACACTCAAGCCAGGACATGGTTTGAACGCCGCCACGGGCGAGTACATCGACATGGTCGAGGCCGGAATTATCGACCCCGTGAAAGTCACCCGCTCCGCGCTCCAGAACGCCGGCTCCATCGCCGCGATGGTTCTGACCACCGAGGGTATCGTGGCCGACAAGCCGGAGAAGAAGGAAGCCGGTATGGGCGGCGGAATGCCCGGCGGCATGGGCGGAATGGACGGCATGTACTAAAGCTCGAACCGCAATATGTAATGGGTAATTGCAAGGGCACGGCGCGCGCCGTGCCCTTTAGTGTATAATCAAAATCGTATGTCGTTGTTCCGCGCGGGGGGTGGCCTTAATGAAAACAAACGTCAGCGTGGCGGGAGTCCTCAAGCAGGGAGCCCCGGATGATTTTGTCTATATAGATGAATATATTGAGGATTGTGTTATTGACGTGAAATACTGGGGGACCGATAATTTTGTCGGTCGCCCGATTGACGGCTACGACCGCCCTCTTGTTATGCTTGGTAAAAAGGCCGCCGAGGCTTGCGTTCAGGCGGCTGGTATTCTGCGCAGAAGGGGGCTTCTCATGAAAATATTCGACGGATACCGCCCGCAGTGCGCCGTCGACGACATAGTTCAATGGCTCTCAGATGAATGGGACATTCGCCGCAAGCCGATTCATTACCCCAACGTAGACAAAAAAGATTTTCTGCGATTGGGGTATATCATGCCAAAATCCGTACACTCGCGCGGAAACGCCGTAGACCTCACCCTCGTTGACGAAAAAACCAAACACGAGCTTGATATGGGAACCATATTTGACTTCATGGACCCGCGTTCTTATATAACGACGAGAGCCATTACGCCCGCTCAAAAGCAAAACCGCGAGTGTCTGAGGAACGCCATGTGCGCTTCGGGATTCGCCGAATATCTCAGTGAGTGGTGGCATTATTCGCTCGTGCGAGAGCCTCACCCCGATTCATATTTTAACTTTCCCGTTCGTTGACCGGAGGAAACACATAATGAATATAGACAATATAAATATAAAAATAAACGGAATTAACATAAACTACTGCGACGCCCGCGAAACCGGAGCGCGCAACGGTCTGGCCGTAGTTTTTTTGCACGGTTGGGGCGTGGATTTTTCTTATTTTTTGCCGGTTATGGAGCGACTTAAAGAATCGATGCGCGTATGCGCCCTTGATTTACCGGGCTTTGGGGGCAGTGACGAACCGCCCGTCGCTTGGGGCGTCGATGACTACGCCGATTTCGTGCGCGCTTTTTTGACTGACATAGGCGCTATGCGCGCGGTTTTGATAGGGCACTCCTTCGGCGGGCGCATAGCGATAAAACTGACCGCCCGCCGCGAGGCCGACAGGGCCGGGCTTGAAATACCCAGGATAATTCTGATTGACAGCGCCGGCATTCGCCCCAAAAAAACGCTTACGCGCAAAATTAAAAATATTTTCTATAAAATCGTCAGGCGAATCTTATCAATAGATATCATCCAAAAAAAATACCCTGACATTATTGAGAGATGGCGCGTAAAAAACGGTTCCGCCGATTATCGGAACGCGAGTCCTCGTATGCGCGAATCTCTTGTAAAGGTCGTGTCCGAGGACTTGACTCCCTGCCTGCCTCTTGTGTCCTGCCCGGCCCTTTTGGTGTGGGGGGAAAACGACAAGGCGACGCCTCTACGCGACGCGCGCGTTATGGAAAGTCTTATCCCGGACGCCGGGCTTGTCGTCTTACGCGGGGCGGGGCATTATTCATTTATCGAGCAAAGCGGGATTTTCAACCGCGTACTGGATTCTTTTTTGAATATCGAGAGGTCGTGATTCGGTTATGACGCTCGCGACGTTTTTGATTATCGTATTCCTTTTGTGCCACGCGGCCATATCGCTACGCAATTATCATATTTTCCAGCTCAATTCTTATAAACCTGACGTCCAGTTCTCATGGCTTTTGCGTAGCCCCGCAAGCGCTTGGTCGGTCTATCCGCGCAAGGCGAAGAAGCCTATGGTATGTACGCCCCGTATGTTGCGTATGTTCGCAACTCACCTTGTCGTCCTGCTCGCTGTAATGACTATCGCTTTTTATTTTAACGCCCCCTGCCGGGTCATTTTCGCCGCCGCGCTGGCGCTCTCGGCTCCTCTTTTCCCGCACTTGACAAGGCTCCTGAACGCTCCAATTGAACGCGCCATAAACCGATGGTATATCGAGGACGCCAAGAGGATACTGAATAGCAACTCACGCCTCCGCGTCATAGGCGTCACGGGAAGCTACGGCAAAACGAGCGTCAAGAACTTTCTGCAAAGGATACTCGCTTCAAAGTTCAATTGCTTGATGACGCCCGAAAGCTACAACACTACGCTCGGCGTCGTGAGGACGATACGCTCGTCTCTGAGAAGCGCGCACGATATTTTTATATGTGAGATGGGGGCGAGAAATCAGGGCGACATCAAAGAGATATGCGATATTGTAAACCCTGGCCTCGGCGTTATTACATCCATAGGAGAGCAGCATTTGGAGTCTTTTAAGTCCCTCTCCAATATCGTAAAGACGAAGTTCGAGCTGGCCGACGCGCTGCCCCGCGACGGAGTTCTTTTTTTGAACGCCGACAACGAATCTATACAAGAACGCCTCGGCGATAGTTCTTGCCGTCTTCCACAGACAATTGTAAAGTGGTCGATGTCGGAAGGGCGCGCAAACGGAGACGAAAGTATATACAGAGCTTTTGACTTGTCCGTATCGGTGAAGGGCTCCGCCTTTAAGGTGAGTTTCCCCGACGGAGAAGAACGGGTTTTCGAGACGCCGCTGATAGGCGTTCCAAACGTCATGAATATCTTGGCCGCCATAACCGTAGCGGACAGTTTGGGCGTAGAGCGCACGGATATAGCGCTTGGCGTATCGAGGCTCGAACCTGTCCCGCACAGGCTTCAGCTACTCCGCAACTCTTCGCTCCCCATAATCGACGACGCCTATAACTCGAACCCAAACGGCGCGGCGGCGGCCCTGTCCGCGCTTGCCATGTTCGACGGGTATTTCAAGATTTTAGTGACGCCCGGCATGGTGGAGTTGGGAGAGAAACAGGACGAGCTGAACGGGCGTTTCGGCGCAGCGGCGGCTGAGGTCTGCGACTTTGTTATTCTTATGGGAGAACGCCAGACTAAAGGCATTTTGGCCGGTTTGCGCGGCGCGGGGTATGAGGCGAGAAAAATATTTGTGACGGAGAGCTTGTCTTCGGCTTTTGAAAAGATAAATTCAATAGACGCGGGGGCGCGGCCAAAAATAGTTTTGCTTGAGAACGATTTGCCGGACAATTATTAAATATTAAATTATTAAATGGGGTGATCCGCATGACAATCAGTGTAGGTGTGTTTTTTGGCGGAGGGAGCGTAGAGCACGAGGTCTCCGTAATATCCGCGCTTCAGGCGCTCCATAATTTCGACAGGACAAAATACGACGCCTTCCCGGTCTATATATCCAAAGACTGGAGGATGTACGTGGGCGACTCGCTTTCTGAAATAAGGGAATACCGCGACATACCGTCTCTTCTAAAGAAAAGCGTCAGGGTGACGGCCGTCAGGGAAAACGGCCGGGTTTTGTTTACGCGGTATCCCGTGAAAAAATTCGGCTCAAGCGTAGTTCGTTCGATTGACGTGGCGTTCCCCGTCGGACATGGAACCAGCATGGAGGACGGGGTGTTGCAGGGGTACCTGAGGAGTCTGTACCTCCCGTTTGCGGGGTGCGATGTAACGGCTTCGGCGGTCGGGATGGACAAATACATAACGAAGGTTTTGCTCCGCGACGCCGGGCTTCCCGTCTTAGATTGCCACAAAATAACCGCCCGCGCTTTCTTCAAGGATAAAGCTCAAGCCATAAAGGATATTTCGCTCGCGCTGAAATTTCCCGTCGTCGTCAAGCCCGTCAACCTCGGCTCGAGCGTCGGCATATCGGCGGCGAATAACGAATCAGAGCTCAAAGACGGGTTGGAAGGGGTTTTTTATTATACGAACACGGCGCTCGTCGAGCCTGCCGTTCAAAACCTCAGAGAGATAAACTGCGCCGCGCTCGGCGACTCGGAATCCGTCATGGCCTCCGAGTGCGAGGAACCCATATTGAGCCACGCCGTTTTAGGCTACGACGACAAATACTCGGGCGGTTCCAAGGACGAAGGTTCCAAGGGTATGGCGGGCGCCAAAAGAAAGCTGCCGGCGGATATAACCCAGGCGCAACGGGACGCAATCCGCGACCTCGCCGTGAGGGCCTTTCAGGCTTTGGGGTGCTGCGGCGCGGCGCGGGTGGATTTTCTGATGGACGGCTTGACCGGCGATATTTTTATCAACGAGCTAAACACGATTCCGGGGTCTCTTTCGTTTTATCTGTGGGAGGCCGTCGGGATACAGTATAAAGAGCTTCTCGACATGATGATCGAAATAGCCTTGAAGCGTGAGCGCGACGAGGCCGGTGTGACGCATTCTTTTGACACAAATCTTCTGTCGGACTTCAGCGGCGGGGTTAAGG
>BNVG01000049.1 GCA_025997935.1 Synergistales bacterium
GCGCCGGTGAATGCGAAAAGGCCGCCCGAGAGTTGGGTTATCCGTGGTTCATAGAGGCCGATGTCGTCCACGGACTATCTCGCGGGCGCAAGATAGGTTTCCCCACGGCCAATCTGAATATACCGCGCGAAAAGCTCCTGCCGCCCGACGGGGTCTACGCCGCGTCCGCGACGATCGATATTGACGGAAGCGCAAAGCAACGTCCCGCGGCTCTTTCCATCGGCTCAAACCCGACGTTCGGCGATATCCCGGACAGAGCAATTGAGGCCTTTATTTTGGATTACGACGGCGACCTGTACGACGAAACAATCACGCTGTCGCTTTTGTCCCGCCTGAGAGCGCAGGTTAAATTCAGCGGCTCTGACGCATTAGTTCAGCAGATAAAGAGCGACGTCGAGCGAACAAAAGAGATTTTTTTATCTCAAAAGCCAGTCTAAGACGTTGATTTGTTTAACGCCATTGTGCGACGTCGGCGGCGTGTAATCCATCGTCAGGAGATATTTTGGATTGTGATCGTTGATCGCTTCCAGCGGCGCGAGTTCTCGCTTCAAGGTTTTGCCAACTGCGTCAATTACCGTGTAGGAGACCTGATAGTATTCCGTACCATCGTCTCCGATAGCGATAAAGTCAACTTCCGTCTTTCCTACCTTGCCGATGTAGATTTCGTATCCGCGACGCAGGAGTTCAAGAAAAACGATATTTTCAAGTATGCGCCCGGCGTCCGCTTTTTTTGTGCCGAGCAGCGCGTACCTCAACCCGATGTCGGCGGCGTAGTATTTGTCGCCGGTTTTCAGATACTGTTTTCCTCTTACGTCGAAACGGCCGATTTTGTAGAGTATAAAGCTGTCGGTCAGCGCTGCGAGATAGCTTTCTACCGTATGGACGGAGATTTTTCTGCCGGATGACGTCATTGTGTCCGAAATGCCCTTTGTCGAGCAAGTGTTTCCAACGTTATCGAACATAAAACGCACTACGCTTTGCAGCATCGCCACATCGGGAAACTTCTTTCGGGCAACGATGTCTTTCAGAACGATGGTATCAAATATACCCTCCAGATACTGTTTTTTATCCTTAGGAAGGTCAAGCTCCAACATGTATGGAAACGCGCCGCTTTGTATGTAACTCGAGTAAAGACGGTCGATGTTCGCGCCGCTCGGAAAGGCGGAAACATACTCCTTGAATGAAAGCGGAAGCATTTTTATTTCTACATACCGCCCTGAAAGGAGGGTCGCTAATTCTCCGCTGAGCAGAAAAGCGTTTGAACCCGTTATATAAACGTCGCAGTTTTTTTTGACGTACAGCGAATCCACAGCCTTCTGAAAATCGCTGACGCGCTGAACTTCGTCAAGAAAAATATACATTTTTTTATCCATGTGAAGCCTGGCTTTCACATAGTCATATAGCTGTTTATATGTTTCGATGTCGCTATAGTCGCCGTCTTCGAGGTTGATTGACAGAATTTGCTCATCGGCGACGCCGTCCGACCTGAGGTAATCCCCAAACAGCTCGAGCAGCGTTGATTTACCGCATCGCCTTATGCCTGTTACGACCTTTATAAGTTGCTTGTCCCTAAACCTGATTAGATAATCTAAATATTCCTGCCTCGGTATCATAAAATCACCTCGCCTGTTTGCAGTCATTGTGCCACAATCGGACTGCAATGTAAAGTTTTTGCGCTACTTATGCAAAAACAGCCGAGTCCTCGCGCGAGGACTCGGCTGTTTTTAGCGCTACAATCATTGAGGCGCAGAGAAAATTTTCAACCCCTACTAGCTTCGGCCAAAAAGCTGATTGGCCACCTCTACGCATATTTTTTGCACCTCTGGCACTATCGCTATAGCTCTTTCTTCCGTGAAGCGCAAGGCGGGGCCGGCAAGGGAAAGCGCGTATATTGCCTCTCCACTTTGGCCTACAATCGGCACGGCTATAGATATTATCCCGTCCTCGCGCTCGCCGTAGCTGATGGCGTAGTCGCGCGCGCGAATATCAGACAAATCGGACAGAAACTTATCTTTATCCACTATCGTGGCGCTTGTGATGGGGTTTATTTTTTTGAGCTCGCGCTCGATGGTTTTTTCATTGGCGTAGGCCAAGAGAAGTTTGCCCGAAGCGCCGGCCCAAAGCTGAAACCTGTCGCCCACGCGCACGACGCAACGCATCGTTAGGAGGCTCGGCACATGCTCATAGCACACCCTGTCCTCTCCTTCGATGCCGTAAAGCGACACGGCCTCGCCTGTCTCGTCGCGCAGGCGCTGCATATGCGGCTGTATGATAAGCGAGGGCTTGTAGTGCGCCCTCGCTACGGCTCCGAGCAGATAAATTCTGTCGCCCAAAGAATATGTGCGGTCGTCATATCGCTTGAGCGCCCCCATCGTGACCAAGGTCGTCAACATGCGGAGGGTTGTGCTCATGGGGAGGCTGATTTTTTCTGAAATTTCCAATAATGTCAACCGAGGCTCATCTAAAGAAAAACTCTCCATTACGGCGAAAGCCCGCTCTACCGCGCGCACCGGCTCTCCTTTTGGTTCTCCCTTACCGTTCATGGCGTTTTCGTAACCTCCTTATGACATTTCAATTATTGTAAAATTGTAATTATAGCATCAACATTGTATTTTGCGTCACTTTATTTCACTTGGCGGGATTCGCAGCATACTGCTGTCCGAGCGCCCCGTCAGCTCTTTAGCTCTGCGGGCGACGGTCATGGTTCGCTCGAAGTCGAAGCCCGTCTCTATCCCCATCTTACGGAGCATATGCAAAACGTCCTCCGTGGCGACGTTCCCCGAGGCGCCGGGCGCGAAAGGGCAGCCTCCGAGGCCGGCGAAGGATGCGTCGAAATGCGTGACGCCCGCCTCAAGGCCCGCTAAAATATTGGCCAAGGCCATGCCCCGCGTGTTGTGCGTGTGCAATGTCCATAAAACGGCGGGGTGCCGCTCGCGCAACATGGACATATATTCGTAAACCTGACGCGGGTTGGCCATGCCCGTGGTGTCGGACATGGAGATTTCCGTCACGCCAAGCTCGAGATACGCGCGCACAACCTTTTCGATTTGCTCTAAAGGGATGACGCCCTCGGCCTCGTAGCCGAAGCCCGTCGATATAGCCCCGCTCAGTTCTATGCCCTTGTCACGGCAGAAGGCGGCGCACTGAACAAAGTTTTTGATGACCTCCTCGGGTGTGGCGTTGCTGTTCTGCTTCGAGTGAGTGGGGGAGACCGAGACTGTTACTTTGACCTTCGTGACGCGAGACGCGTAAGCCCGCTCTACGCCTTTGAGGTTAAGCGCGAGGGCGCGGTATTCCACGCCCTCTACTCTCTTTATTTTTTGCGCTACTATGTCGGTGTCGGCCATCGACGGCACGGCCTTAGGGTGGACAAAAGAGCCTATTTCGACGCTCTTGGCCCCGGCGTCGACTATGGCCTCTATAAGCTCGACCTTTTGATCGACAGAAAGCAGAGCTTTCTCGTTCTGAAGCCCGTCGCGGGGGCCGACCTCGCAGAGTATGACTTTTGTGGGAAGATTTTGGGGCGTCATTCCATCACTCCAAGGTGTCGCATGACCGTCTTGGTCATAATGGCGATGTCGGGCTTCGCGTCAGGGCGTTCGTTCATCCAGCGGCGAAACGCCTCCACGCCCTGCCAAATCATCATCCAATAGCCGGGGAGGGTCTTACAGCCCTTGGCCTCCGCGTCGCGCAAAAGTTTTGTGTCGTGAGGGACGTAGACGATGTCGCATACCACGTTGCGGCTTTCTAAGCGAGACGTGTCAAACGGTGTTTTGTCGAGGTCGGGCGCCATGCCGACTGACGTCGTGTTTATGACCAAATCGTTCTGCTTCAAAAGCGCGGCGTAGTCGTCCGAGTCCGTGGCCCTGACTTTGCATATTCCGTCTTTGAAAGCGTTGAGGTCTGACGCCAATTTTTCTATGCGCCCTTCGCCCGACGCGCGCCCCGCTATCGCTATGGACGTGACGCCCGCCTCGGCCAAGGCGAACGCCACGCCGCGCGCCGCGCCGCCAGCGCCGAACATCAGGCAGGGCTTGCCCTTGGGGTCGTATCCGCCCTGCTCTTTCAGGGCCTGCACAAAGCCCACGCCGTCGGTATTTGTGCCTGTGAGCTTCCCTTTTTTCCAATAGAGCGTGTTGACCGCCCCGCAAAGAGCGCCTCTCTCGTCAATCTCGTCAAGGCACGGAATGACCTTTTGCTTCAATGGCATAGTGACGTTCAGCCCCGTGAAGCGCAGTGAAACGAGGGCGGGAAGAATTTTCAACATGCCCTCTTCCTCTACCTCATAAGGCGTGTAGACGGCGTTCATACCAAGCGACTCGAAGTTGGCGTTGTGCATGGCGGGAGAAAGGGATTTCTTGACGGGGTTGCCGAGAAGTCCGAAAAACTCCGTCTCGCCCCAGAATGTTTTTTCTTTTTGCATCGTGTTCGCCTCTATTTCCCCTCGAGCGCCTTATTCAAAGAATCAACGATTTCGTCCCCTATCGCCTTGCGGATGTCTGCGTAAACAGGCTGAGCGGCCTTGATAACCTCGTCGTAAAACGCGTTGTCATAAGTTAAGTTCTGCATACCTCCGGCTACCAACTTGTCGCGGCTGTCATGGTCGAGTTTGGTGAGAGTGGGCGCTATGTCGGCGGTAGCCTTGCCGATGGCCTCTCTGATGGCCGCCTGATAAGCCGGGTCGAGGGACTCGAACTTCTCCTTATTTATCAGGAGCTGGTTGAGGTAGAGGATATGATGAGTGTTGACCAAGAACTTCTGCACTTCCTGAAAGTTCATGTTGAGGTTGGTGTCGTTTGCGTTCTCTTGCGCCACGACGGTTCCCTGCTGCAAGCTCATATAAAGTTCCGTGAAGGGCAGAGGCGTGGGGTTGGCGCCGAGGGCTTTCCAAAACGCCAGGTGGTTGGGGGAGTTCATGGTGCGAATCTTGATACCCTTGAAGTCGGCGAGCTTTTCGATTTTTGCGTTTGACGTCATAACGCGGAAAGTGGCGCTCTGCAAGGCTCCGAGGCAGACCATCCCGGCCTTGGCGTACTCTTTGTCCATGAGCTTGGTGAAATCCGACCTATTGAGCGCTCTATCTATGGCGGCGGCGTCATATTTCGCAAACGACAGCGGCAGGTCATAGACGGCCACGGCTGGCACAAACGGCGTAAGCTGCCCTGGCTGACAGGCTACAAAATCGAGGTCGCCGCCCTGCATCTGCGTCAGCATTTCGTTGTCAACGCCGAGCTGGCTGTTGGGGAAATAATCAACTGTGAGCTTGCCGCCCGTTACCTCCGAGGCGTACTTGCAAAACAGCTCGCCCCACACGTCGCCCGCCGCGCCTATGGCCGTGCCGTTGCCGAAGCGCAACGTCACGGGGTCAAGCGCGTCATAAGGAGTAGCCGCCATCGAAACAGAACACACAAAAACCAAAAGAACCGACAACAACATAACCGACAATTTCCTCATTTCAAATTCCTCCTTAGTTTTTTTGTTTCTATAATAAAGCGAGACTCAGCCACGGAACGTAAGTTATGCAAATCAAAGCGACGCCGAAAGCCAAGATAAAAGGAAGCGCGCTTTTGGCCACTGTCATGGGCGGCTTGTTGCACAATGTGCTGGCGACGAAAAGATCGAGACCGAAAGGCGGCGTCACAAGGCCGATTGAGAGGCAGCAAGTCATGATAACGCCGAAATGCACGGGGTGTATACGCAAAGCCGTGACTATCGGCAGCAGTATAGGAGCCAAGATGACTATAGCGGGCCCTGTGTCCATCACCATGCCCATGAGGAAGAATATCACCACGATAATGCCTATGACCGCGTTCGCCGAGGAGAAGTTTCCGAGGACAAAAGCGGAGATGATAGCCGGAGCCTTGAGCAGGGTCAAAACCCGTCCGAAAGCTACGGCGAAGGCAAGCAGAAAACAAAGGGGAGTGTAGGTCTTGACGGCATTTCTGAGGCAGGGGATTATATCTTTTACCTTCATCGAACGATAGCAGCAAACGGATACTATCAAAGAATAAAACACCGATATGCAGGCGGCCTCCGTAGGCGTGACGATTCCGCTGTAAATGCCGCCGAGGACTATGACGGGCGACATGAGCGCCGGAAGGCTGCTCCACAAAATACGAAACAAGCCCATGTCCCGCATTTGCCGCAAAGACGCGTCGATTTTTTGCCTGTCCTCGCCGTGCTTACGGCAATAATAGACCGCGTAAGCCATCAGGCAAAAGCCGATAAAGATACCGGGCAGCACGCCGCCGATAAAAAGCGCGCCCGTTGAAACTCCCGTGGCCATTGAGTAGAGGACGAAGGGGATAGACGGCGGTATTATGACGCCCAATCCTCCGGCCGTCGCCACCATACCGGCCGAGAAAACCTCATCGTAACCAAGCTCGACAAGAAAGGGTATGGCCATAGCGCCCACAGCCGCCGTCGTGGCCGGCCCAGAGCCAGAAATAGCGCCGTAAAACAGGCAGGTCAGAATGACGGCGCAGGGAAGTCCACCGGTGAACTTTCCGACGAAGTAGGCGAACACGCTGAACAACCTGCGTGAAATCCCTCCCTCGGCCATGATGACGCCTGCCAAGATAAAGAGTGGGACGGCGATAATGGGAGTGGAGTCCGCGCCGGAAAAGCTGTTTGTGATCATCTGGTTGACCGAGCCGCCGGCGTTGCTCCCCATCATCATCGGAGTAAGCGCGCTCACGACCATCCCTATCGCTATGGGCATCCCCAAAATCAACGTGACGCCGAGCGCCAAGAAAATCAAACCGACCATTATGCCGCGCCTCCTTTCACGCCGCCCTCACGATATGCCAAGTCATCCTGACTCGCCAACTCCGCTTCGGCCTGAGCTTCTTTTATGGTGGCCTGGGTGGTGCTTTCGTTTCTGTCGTTAAAATGCCTGATATGGTCGATAATGGCTTGAACCGTCCGCAGAGCGGCGAGCCCGAAACCGATAAGGACTGACATATACACGCACCACATGGGGATTCTCATAGCGGAAGAAAGTTCATGCGTGACGTTTTTGATACGCCCGACGACCAAAAACGAGCGGTAGAAAAAATACGCAAAGAGAGACAGCATGGCGAGATCGCACAAAATACGAACCGTGTTTTGAATGAACGTCGGAAACAAGTCCATGACGACGCCCACGCGCAGCATGTTTCCCTTTTTGACGGTGTAGCTGATGGAGAAAAATACCGTATAGATATAGCAGTAGCGGCTGAATTCCTCGGGCCATGACATGGAGTCGTTGAAAATATAACGCGCTATTATCTGAGCCAGCATGACAAAGCTGATGGTGACAAGCAAGGAGACCAAGACCATTTCTTCAAAGTATCGATCTAACCATTTAAGCAACTTCACCGCTAAACACCTCCTTTACACCTTGTGCGATTTTCCGTGCTCGGGCAAAACGTAGCGCCCGTTTTCTTTCTTCACGAGTTTTCCCTCGCTGACCAAATCGCTTGGGTTGTAGATGTCGTTGATGTTCCAGCAGCCGGGCGTCGGGACGGCGATGTTCTCCATCGGCACGTCGATGAGATAAGGCTCTTCGCTGTCGAGCGCGGCCTTGAAGGCGGGGGCGAACTCGTCGGCTGATTTTATCGTGACGGCCTTTATGCCGTAACCCCGCGCTATGGCCGCCCAATCCGGCGTGTAGGGCTTTGCGTCCGGTGTGGTGAAGACTGTGCTGAACTTCGTGCCGAACGCCGCGTTCATCAAGCCCGCTATCGTGCCGAAGGCGCTGTTGTTCATAACGACCCACACGACAGCTATATTCTGCTCTACGGCAGTGGCTATGACGGACGGATTTGTGCCGAAGCCGCCGTCGCCGACTAATGTGATAACCTTGCGCCCCGGCGCGGCCAGCTTGACGCCAAGGAGAGAACCCGCGCCGAAGCCCATCGTGGCGAGGCCCGAGCTGTGATGAATGCTTCCGGGCACTGTAATCTCGTACTGCTGCGCCATGCCGTTTTTGTTCCAGCCGACATCCGTGGTGATTATGCCGTCCTCGGGCAAAATGGCCTTCACGTCGCGCAAAATGCGCTGAGGCGTCATGGGGAAGCGCGAATCGTCACATATGGCCTTATTGTCGGCTTTGAACTTAGCTTTGGAGTCGGCTATATCCTTACGGATGGCCGGGTTTTGTTTGCCACTATGGAGAATGGCCTTAGCTTCGGCCAAAATCTGTTTAAGCGCGCGCTTTATGTCCGCCACAGCACCTATCTCGACGGGGTAGTTGCGCCCTATCTCGGTCGGGTCTATGTCTATTTGGAGGAATTTCGTCTTGCTCGCGTCAAACGTCACGCCGGGATACCAGCTTGAGCTGTCGGCCTCGGCGAAGCGCGTGCCGAGAGCTAAGATAACGTCGGCGTTCGCCGTCATTTTATGGGTAAGCTCGAAGCCCCAGAAACCGGTCTGGCCGAGCATGAGCGGGTGAGTGTCGGATATGCAGCCGTGACCCATGAGAGTGCGCGAGACGGGAATGTCCAAAAACTCGGCGAGCGCGGCCAATTCCTCAGAGGCCTCCGCGAGCAGAACGCCGCCGCCCGCGTGAATGACCGGCTGTTTCGCGTCGATTAGCTTCTTGGCTATCGTTTTGGCCGTGTCGGGGTCGAGCGCAGGGCGAACCGTGACGGGGCTGTCCTGATATGTGCGCTCGAAGAGCTCCGTGTCTATCTCGCGAGAAAACATGTCCATCGGTATGTCTATTAACACGGGCCCCGGCCTGCCGCTCTCGGCCAAGCGAAACGCCTTGTCTAAGATGGACGGGAGCGCCTCCGGGTCGTCGAGACGCCAGGCGCGTTTGACGAAGGGCTTGTATATGTCGTACTGCGAGCCGTCGCAGTGCATATTCACTTCCTGGTGAGGGTGACGCCCGTAGTAGTAGCTTGGCACGTCGCCCGATATGACCACCATAGGGATACTGTCAAAAGCCGCGTTGGCCACTCCTGTCGTGGCGTTGGTTATGCCGGGGCCGAGGTGCGTTATGACGACCCCGGCTTTCTTGGTGACGCGCGCGTAGCCGTCCGCCGCAAATGCGGCTATCTGCTCGTGACGCACTGAGATGTATTTTATCTTTTTGCTCTTGCCAAGCGCCACGAGCATACCTATTACGGTGTGTCCCGTAAGTCCGAAGACGTGCCGGACGCCGCGCCTCTCTAAGTAGTCTACAATCTGCTCGGAAACTAACTTTTTCATAGCCTACCCCCTCTTGACTTCGGGATCGTAAAACTCACCGAAAAGCACGGACTCCTCGGGCTGGTCTTTCAATATCGGACGGGCCACAAACGTGGACTGCATGTAGTATTTCAGGCCGATATTGTCCGAGACCTGGTTTCCGCCCCATATGCCGCAGCCCATACTGGAGGTCATGGGCATTCCGTTCTCCGCGCTTCCGGCGTTGGCCTTGGACTGAGGCTGGCGCACCATTATGCGTGTGACGGGGGCGCGGAGGGCGAGGCGCTTGATATGCTCCTCGTCGTGACTGTATAGTCCGCAGGAGTGCCCGCGTCCACCCACTTTGTATATTTCGTCCATCATCTTCAGGGCGTTCTCGAACTCGCCCTCGTAGCGGTAGAGAGCCAACAGCGTCGTCAGCTTCTCGCCGCTGAACTTGTGCTCCTTGCCTATGCCCGTTCCCTCTACCATGATGAATTTGCGGTCGTCCGGTATCTCGAAGCCGGCCGTCTTGGCCAACTTCTGCGGCGATATGGCGACCGTTTCGACGATTCTGTGTCCCTCGGCGTCCCACATGGCCTTTTCCAACTTGGCGCGCTCGTCGGACGTGGCGAGATAAGCGCCCTCTTTTTTGAGAGCCTCAACCATTTTGTCATAGAGGCCGCCATAGATGACGAGGTTTCCGTCGGCGGAGCAGCCGGAGCCGAAGTCGGAGGTCTTGCTTGTCCTTGTGTTCTGCGCCGCTATATCGATGTCGGTCGTCTCGTCGAATATCATTGTGGCGTTGCCCGCGCCCGAGCAGTAAGCCGGCTTGCCGGAGCTGTGCGCGGCCTTGGTCATGGCTGGGCCACCCGTGGCCATTATGAGGTCTCCCATTTTCATAATCTGGTCTACCATAGCCATGTTGGGCTTCTCCATGCACTGCAAGAGGTCCTCCGGCTCGCCTATGGCTTTAAGCGCCTCGCGCATGAGGCGGACGACCTCGAAAGTCGTGTTCTTGGTGCGGGGGTGAGGCGAAAATATAACCACGTCGCGCGCCTTGAGAGCGTATATGGCCGTCACTATGGGGGTAAGCTCAGGGTTTGTCATGGGAATGAGAGAAACGATGAGCCCCGCAGGCTTCGCGTAGCGGTCGAGCCCTTTTTCGGGAAGAGACTCCACGAGGCCCACGCTCTTTTGGCGAAGCGCGTCGCGCAGCACGCCCAGAATCTTATGTCGCTTGCCGAAACGCCCGGCGCGGTCGCCGGCTCCGCTCTCGTCCACGCCCATGAAGCAGAGCTTCTCGAAGTCCTTAGGGTTCCCCGCCGCCCATGCCACGGCCTGACACATGCGGTCGACGCGCTCCTGGCTGTAGTTCTCTATGACTGTCTGAACTTTCCTCGCGCGGGCCACCAAATCCTCGAGGTGCTGCGTTTGCTCGGGCGTAATTTCCTTTGCCATTGTCAATCAATCCTTTCTGAAAATTAAATCTAATTTATGCCGTGTTTTTTCATATAGTCCTTAGCCGTGACGAGGCAGCGCCGGGCGTGTTCCGTGAGGCCCCATTCGGCGGCCTTTTTAAGGTGGGGAAGTTCGACGGAGAACAGCACGTTGTCGGGGAGTTTCTTCACGATAGCCGCTATGTCTATCGCGCCCTCGCCGACGTACTCGCGGGCGTCGCGCCCGACGTAGATGAGGTCGTCTTTGTACGTGGGGCTGGATTCTTCCGGAATTTCGGCGGGGCCGTCACAGATGTGTATAAAGCGGAAGAGGTTCTTGGGACAGGCGTCGAGCTCGTCAAGGCCGATTCGCGAGCGGTAGAAATGCAAAGTGTCGATAAATATGGCGGCGTTGGGCTTGTTCACGGCGCTTAAAACCTCACGGACGCCGGAGAGGGTCTTTATCCCGGCCCAAGTCACAAACTCAAGGTTCACATAAATGCCATACTTCCAAGCCAAGTCGCAGAGTTTGCCGAACTGCTCAAGGTAAAAATCGCGGTTGTCGCTCCAAATGCTTGAAATGACGTCCTTGACGCCGAGGCGCGACGCCGCCTCGAAGGCGCTCTCATATCGCGCCACATCTATCCCGTCGCCTATCTTGGCGAGCTCAATGTCGTTTATCTTGATGCCCGTCTCGCTCATAGCCCGCTTCGTGAGGTCGAACAGGTCTTTGTGAACTGCGAGGTCAAAGTCGTGCTCTCCCTTGACGCCCATGCTGATTGGGCGGATGCTCACAGTGTCGTAGCCCAAGATACGCGCGTTATAGATCATTTCGGGGGGAGACCAAGGTAAAACAGTCAGTTGCGCGAGAGAATATTTTCGTTTAGATATTTGCTCAGACATCACAAAACACCTCCTGAAAATGTCACTGCCCTTGCCTATTCTGTTTTTAATTATTTCGTAGAATGGAATTTTATATGTAAATATGAAATCTAAAGCTGTTTAATGGAATTTATACTATAACTTTTGGAATTAGTCAATAGGTTTTTGAAAGTTTTTATTTTTTTATTTTATGAACCTTAACCGCAAAACTAAATTCCACCCCCGGGGTGCGATGGGTGGATGCAGTCGATTTGGATATTGAAACCCGAATGTAAAGTTTTTGCGCTACTTATGCAAAAACAGCCGAACCCTCGCGCGAGGACTCGGCTGTTTTTTAACCTATAATCTTAATGCACGTTCTTAATGCACGTTCCGTTTGACGACCATTCCGCCCAAAATCTGAATCAGGTTCACTATAAGCACGAGGGCCAGCACCGTCACGTAAGTGACGTCAAGCTGGTTGCGCTGGTGCCCGTAGCGTATGGCGAAGTCCCCGAGCCCGCCCGCCCCCACAGCGCCTGCCATGGCGCTCAGGCCTATCAGGTTTATGGCCGTGATGGTAGTGCCGCGCGCTATGCCGCCCAAACTTTCCTTTAGGTAGACGCGAACTATTATCTCAATAGGCCCGGAGCCCATCGACTGCGCCGCCTCCACTACTCCTCTGTCAATCTCGGCCAGCGCGCTCTCTATCTGGCGCGTGAAAAACGGCGTCGTGCCGAACACCAATGGGACGATAGCGCCCCTCACGCCGATAGCCGTCCCCATTATCATGCGCGTCAAAGGAATGAGACCGGCAAGCAGGATAATAAACGGAATGGAGCGAAAGAAATTCACTACCTTGTCTATGCTCTGGTAAACTCCGTTGCACTCCATAATCCCGCCCTTTTTGCTCACGGTCACGGCAATGCCGAGAAAGAGCCCGAAAACAAAGGCAAGCGCGCCGGAAATCCCGACCATCACAAGAGTTTCGCCCAAAGACCTGAAAAATATCGGCCATTTGGGCATTATGTTCGGCAACCACTCGTTCAGAAAATTCAAAATTTCACCTTGCATCTAAAATCACCTCAACCCCGACGTTTTTGTTGCGTAAAAACACTATGGCGTCGTCTATGTCGCTTCTCGCGCCATTAACTATCAAGATAAGCCCGCCTATGGGGGAACCCCCGAGAAACTCGATGTCCCCGAATATTATATTGGCGTCTATGTTGAACTTCCTCGATATCATCGAGACGAGCGCCTCGGAAATGTCCTTTTCCTGATATTTCAGCTTGATTATGCACTCTCCGGGCTTCAACTTGGCTATGGGAGAGTCCTCGGCTATCAGGGTATGAATTTTGGAGAGGCTTGAAGTGGTGTCGATAAAATCTCTCGTTATCTTCTGTTTTGGGTTGGCGAACACCGAAAAGACGTCGCCTTCTTCCACAACTACGCCGTTCTCCATGACGGCCACGCGAACGCATATCTCCTTTACGACGTGCATTTCATGGGTGATAACCACTATGGTTATACCGAGTTTGGAGTTCAGCTCCTTGAGCAGCTTCAATATGGAAAGGGTGGTTTGGGGGTCGAGAGAGCTTGTGGCCTCGTCGCAGAGCAGAATGCCCGGGTCGTTGGCCAAAGCCCGGGCTATGGCGACGCGCTGTTTTTGACCTCCGCTGAGCTGAGACGGATACGCGCTCTCTTTGTCCTCAAGTCCGACGAGGCCAAGCAACTCTTTCACTCTGTCGGCTATCCCTGCTTTGGTCATTCCGCTGTATTTCAGCGGATAAGCGACGTTTTGGGCTACTGTGCGCGAGGCGAAGAGGTTGAACTGCTGAAAGATCATCCCTATCTTTTTACGCGCCTTTCGCAATTCAGGCTCCGGCAACGCCGTCAGTTCCAAGCCGTTTACGAAAACCCTCCCCGTCGTGGGGCGCTCAAGAAGGTTTATGCAGCGCACAAGCGTGGATTTTCCCGCTCCGGAAAAGCCGATTATGCCGTAGACCTCCCCTTTTCCTATTTTAAGGCTAACGTCCCTTACCGCCTCCACCGTACTTTGGTCGTCATCTTTGAAAGTTT
>BNVG01000050.1 GCA_025997935.1 Synergistales bacterium
CGTTATGGGCGAGGTGCGAGGCATTATGCGGCAAAGGCACAAGCTCGAAGTGGGGCAGGAGGACAATTTCGAGCTTCGCAACATGACGCAGATGTTGGAGTCCCTCTCGCAATCTACGCGCGTTATGTCGCTTTTGCTCGGTTCGGTAGCATCCATCTCGCTATTGGTGGGCGGCATAGGTATAATGAACATCATGCTCGTGTCCGTGACGGAGAGAACGCGCGAGATAGGAATAAGGATGGCCATAGGCGCGCGGAGCTGGGACATCAGGGCGCAGTTTTTGCTCGAGGCGCTGCTTTTGTCGCTCGCCGGGGGCTTTATAGGGATTTTGCTCGGCTACGCGGCCTCTTACGGCGTAAGCTCCGTTCTAAAATGGCCTACAGAGGTCTCGCCGGGCGCGGTGGCTTTGGCCGCCGGGTTTTCGGCCTTTGTGGGCGTGTTCTTCGGATTTTACCCCGCCTGGAAAGCCTCGCGTCTGCGCCCCATCGACGCGTTGAGATTTGAGTAAGGGGATAGCTTTTGGCATTGAATGAGAGGTGAGCTTTTATGTCAGAAAAACCACAGGAAGAAGGCGCGGCGGAGAAGCCGATAACCATGATAGTCGCGGATGACCACCCCCTGACGCGCACAGGGCTTGCGGAGTGGGTGAGGCGAAACCCCAACTATGAGTTATTGGCGGAGGTGGAGGACGGCCCGTCCGCAATGGAGGCCATAGAGAAATTCAACCCCGACGTCGCGTTGCTCGACATACAGATGCCTATTCTCGACGGGATAGCCGTGGTGCGTAAAATAAAATCCTCGTCCGCGCCTCGCAAAACAAGGGCGATAATGCTTACGTCGTTTAAGGCGCAGCCTTATGTCATGGCCTCGCTCATGGCCGGAGCGAGCGGCTTCATCCTCAAAACCAGCGCCGTAAGGGAGCTTGAGAACGCCGTCACGCAGGTTATGCGCGGAAGTCTCTATCTCGATTCCCAGCTCGGCGACGTGCTGAAAGACGCGTCGTTCGCGCCCGTCGCTCTGACGGGGCGCGAACGCGAGGTGTTGCTTTTGTCGTCGCGCGGGTTTTCCATAAAAGACTCGGCCACTAAGCTCTCTATCACAGAGCGCACCATACAGGCGCACCTGACCTCCATATACACGAAATTCGGTTGCCGAAGCAAGGGCGAGGCTCTTTTGGTGGCCCTGAAATTCGGCATCATATCCTTGGAAGAGCTTTTAGAGGAAACATCACTTGAAACACAAGAGGAGCCGTCGGCATGAAAAACGAGCATGAAAACGCAAGCGGACTCCGTAAGTACAAAAGGCCGGGGCTTCTCGGCATACTGTTTGTATTGGTGGCTCTTCCCGTCGCGTTGCTGCTGGCGAGGTCAATATCAATTATGGCTACTCAGCGGAGCAGGGTTTTAGAGATGTCTGGGCGTTACGTCAGGCAGCTCTCGCTTTACGGAGCGGGGCGTTATGGGGCGTCTCGCTCTTATGAATTTCTTTCGCTTTTATCCGACAGGGGATACAACAGAGCGCTGACCGAACGCGAACGCATGGGCGACTCGCAGAAGTTCATCCCCGGCATGTTCGCCTATCTGAGACGGAACAAAGACGGGAGCGTGGATTTTATCGCCGGGTCTGACGCCTCTGAGATTTTGCCGGTACTTTGGATAAAAAGTGGGTTTGCGTACCACTCGACGGACAGCGGCTCGACGGACGGCGACTCGTCGGCTACGGTTGACTATATAAATGTGAACGGCCGGGAATTGGCGTACAGTCTTTACGCGTCCCCAACCGCCGTGCCGGGCGTTGTGGCGGTGGCGGTAGTCACGATGTTTACATGGACGGGCGGAGGCTCCGTCTTCGGGAGCTTCACAAACGAAACCATGCTCGCGGCTGGGTTTTGCCTTGTGGCGCTGTTTTTGTTGCGGCTACTCTTTATTCGCCCCCTTAGGAGCCTGTCGGGCGCTCTTTCGGTTTTTAGGTGGGGGCAGGAGACGCCCGAGTTTGACACGAAGAAAATCGGGGGCCGTATTTTAGGTCTGGAGGTCGAGGAGATGGCCTCGCTATGTCACGCCGTGTCCGAGCTCGCCAAAGAGGCCGTGTTGAAGACCGAGCTTGAAAAACGCTACGTAAGCGACATAGTAAAAGCTCAGGAGAACGAGAGAAACAGGCTCGCGCGCGACATTCACGACGGGCCGATTCAGGTGGTGGCGGCGTTCACCCAGCGCGTTCAGATGGCGCTTTTGTCCAAAGACGCGGGCATCGAGAGCCGCAAGCATTTGATTTTGGCCGAAGAGGCGGCTCGTCTCGTGGTGGAGGACCTGCGCGAAATTTGCGACTCTCTCGTTCCGCCGTGGTTGTCCCTCGGGCTTTCGCGCTGCATGGACGAGGCGGCGGAGCGCCTGTCCCGCCAGCACGATGTCGTTATCGACGTCGATATAGACGTGACGAAAGAGTCCGATGATAGCTTGCCGCAGGAAGTCACCCTCGCTTTCTTCAGGATTTTTCAGGAGGGAGTCTCCAACGCCGTGAGGCACGGCTCGGCCGACCATGTATGGCTCTCGATAAGTCAGGACGCCGGTGACTCTGAGGTGAAGCTGACCTTACGAGATGACGGAACCGGCTTTGACTGCTCCACCCTCGACACCGAGGCGCTTTACTCGTCGGGACGGCGCGGCCTTGCCGGCATGAGACGCCGCGCCGAGAGCCTCGGCGGATCCTGGGCGATACGGTCTTCGCACGACGACGGCACTGTGATAGAGGTGCGGGTGGCGCTGTAGGGGCGCGGTCGCGCCCCTACGCTTATGTTTACGCCCCTAAATTTTATTTCTTCACGAGATGTATGGCAAACCCGCTTATCTCCGCGTCAATATAAGCGACCGTCAAGGCTCCCGACGCGTCGCGCTTCTCCGTCTCGGGCCTTGTGCTGACGCCTTTCTTGGCCAAAAACGCGACGGCTCGGTCTACGTTCAGCGTCGCTATGGCGATATGTCCGTGCTGTCCGAGGAAGGGCTTTTTCATAATCTCGAAGCCGATGCCGGCGAAGTTGCTGCTGTTGCCCTCCTTGACGGCGAACCCGAAAAGGTTCTCGAACTTGCGCGCGTCCGAGAGAGCGTCGGCGTCGCTATCATCGTTTATGCCGAGGTGACGAAGCTCGAAGCCTATGGCCGTCATCACGGCCTCGTGGCAGGCGCGGCTTATCTCGTCGTACTTGCCGGCCGCGATAAGCTCCGGCTTAACCATCCAGCTTCCGCCGACGGCCAAAACTTTGGCGTAAGAGAGATAGTCGACCATGTTTTTGACGCTCACTCCGCCCGTCGGGATGAATTTCAGGCTACCGTAAGGCCCGCCGAAGGCTTTGAGCATCTCAAGCCCGCCCGACTGCTCCGCCGGGAAGAACTTCAGCACGGAAAGCCCGAGCTCTATTCCCTGCTCTATCTGGGAGGGGTTGTTTATGCCGGGCGTTATCGGGATGTTGTTGTCTACGCAGTATTTGACCACGTTCGGGTTGAAGCCCGGGGACACCAAGAACTTGGCGCCCGCCGCCACCGCGCGCTTGGCCTGGTCTATTGTCGTGACCGTCCCCGCTCCGACCAAGAGGTCGGGTAGCTCTCCCGATATGCGCTTTATGGATTCCTCGGCGGCGTCCGTGCGGAACGTCACCTCGGCTACGGGCAAATCCCCGGCTATGAGGGCCTTGCCCAGAGGCACGGCCTGATCCGGGGAGTCTAATTTTACAACCGGAACCACTCCGACGTTGGAAATTTTTTGCAAAACGGCGTCCATATTTCAATCCTCCAAATTCAAGATAAGCTATCTTTGAACGCGGCCCGACGAGTCGCCGCCCATCAGCGTCAACACGTCGTCGAGACCTACCCTGTTGTAGTCGCCGTAGATGGTGTGCTTCAGAGCGGACGCGGCGGCGGCGAACTCAGCCGCGTTTTGACGTCCCTCCGGCGTGGACGCGTCCCACTTGTTCATGCCGTAGATAAGGCCCGAGCCGAAGGAGTCGCCGCCGCCTATGCGGTCTACTATGTCGCGGATTTCGTATTTTTTGCTGACGTGGAAGGAGTCTTTGGAGGCCAAGACGACAGACCAGTTGTTCCAGTCCGCGCTGACGGACTCGCGTAGGCTGACGGCCAAAAATTTGACGTTGGGGAACGTCGCCATAATTTTTTTGGCCAGACCCTCATACTTGGACGAGTCTAATTTGCCGGATGTTACGTCGACGTCAAGCTCTATGCCGAGGCATTTTTGGCAGTCCTCCTCGTTGGCTATTAAAACGTCCACGTACTTCACCATCTCGCTCATGACTTCCTTGGGTGTCTTGCCCCACTTCCAGAGTTTTTTGCGGTAGTTCAGGTCGCAGGAGACGGTGAGTCCTTTTTCTTTGGCCTTCTTCATCGCCCCAAGCGCTACGTCGGCTGTGCCTTCCGCTATGGCGGGCGTTATGCCAGTCGTGTGAAACCACTTAGCGCCTTCAAAAATGGCGTCCCAGTCGAAATCTCCGGGCTTGATCTCAGCTATGGAGGCGCCCGCGCGGTCATAAACTACTTTAGAGGGACGCATCGCCGCGCCCGTCTCCGCGTAGTATATACCAAGCCTGTCCCCTGAGCGGCGGACGTACTTTGTGCATACGCCAAAGCCGCGAAGCTCCTTGATGAGCGCGTCGCCCACCGGGTTCTTGGGGGCCGCTGTAACGTAGGCCACGTCCTCACCGTAGTTTGCCAATGACACCGACACGTTGGCCTCGGCGCCGCCAAACGTCGCCACAAGGTGCGGCGTTTGAAATAAAACCTCGCCTCCGGGGGGTGAAAGCCTCAGCATCACTTCACCGAACGTTACGAACTTTGCCATAGTGAAACCTCTCCTCTTCGCTGAAATTTTATTATGGAAATTATAGAAAACGTTTTTTTATTTTAACACCAATCAATCAAGACTACGCCGCCAAAAAGCGGCGCAGTTTCTCCAACACTTCCTCGATATTCAGCGGTTTTCCCACATGGTCGTTCATACCTGCCGCGAGGCATTTTTCCACGTCCTCCCGGAATACGTTGGCCGTCATGGCGACTATGGGTATTTGTTTCGCTTCCGGAACATCGAGCGCGCGGATGCGGCGCGTGGCCTCAAAACCGTCCATTTCCGGCATTTGTATGTCCATAAAAATCATATCATACTGACGGGGCGCATTGGTAAACAGGCGCACGGCCTCCGCGCCGTTTTCGGCGCAGTCAATAGCCAGCAACGTAGGCTCGAGAAGCGACAAAACTATTTCCCGGTTGATCTCCACGTCTTCGGCCAGAATGATACGCCGCCCCTCGAAGCGGTCGTCGTTATCGTCCGTTTTCGCCGGCGTCGGTAAATCGCTCGGATGTTCGTTCGCGTAGTTCGCTTCGTCATCCTCAGCCGCGCCGCGCTTGGCCTGTATGACAAAGGCAAAGGTCGAGCCTTTGCCTAATTCTGATTCTATCCAAATCTCGCCGCCCATCATTTCCACAATGCTCTTTGATATGGCAAGCCCCAGCCCCGTGCCGCCGAATTTGCGCGAAGTGCTGCTGTCGGCCTGCTCAAATGACGAGAACAGGCGCGTCTTCTGTTCTTCGCTGATACCTATGCCCGTGTCCTTCACCTCTATTTGCAAAGAGCATAGGCCTCCCGCTTCCTTGAGAAAACGCGCGCCTAAGCGTATCACGCCATATTCGGGGGTAAATTTCACGGCGTTGCTTATCAGGTTTGTAATCACTTGCGTCAGCCGCTGGTCGTCGCAGATAAGCGTACGCGGGATATTTTTATCGACGGTTACGATAAGCTCCAAATGTTTTTCATCGATGCGAAAGCTGTTGACGGTCACGACTTTGGCGAGCATTTTTTCAAAGCTGAACTCCACTGGCGATAGCTCGAATTTATTGGCCTCGATTTTGGACATATCCAGCACGTCATTTATGACGCCCAAGAGATGGGCGGAGGCGTCCTGTATTTTTTCGAAGCAGTAGTCTTTTTTTTCTATATCGGGGGCGGATTTTCCTATTGTGGTCATTCCGATGACGGCGTTCATCGGCGTACGCATTTCATGTGACATATTGGAGAGAAAGCTGCTTTTAGCTACATTCGCCCGCTCCGCCCGTTCGCGGGCGTTGTATAGCTCGGAGACGTCGTTCATTACGATGATTATGCCGCGGCAGACTCCGTCCGCCGCCACGGCGGGGGAAACCTTGATCTGAAAAACGGTCTCCCGGCCATCCAAAAAGGTAACTTTTTTCTCGTAATCCGCTGACTTTCCGCTTTCGACGACCTGCTGACACAGCGCGCCGAATCTGTTTGCCAGGGTGGCCGAAACGGCGCGCTCGAACAGCGCGTAAAAAGAGGCTCCGACCATCTCGCGCATGTCCATGTAGCCCAAAATTGTCACGACTCTCTCGCTACCTAAAACGAAGTTCATGTTGAGGTCGAACATCATAATCGTGCCGGGCGTGTTTTGGAGTAGCAGACGCGTATAAAAGTTTGAGAGTTCTTTGGCCGCCTCGTTTGCGTCGTGCAACCGTTCGACCTGCGCGTGCATACCGGACAACGCGCGGTAGTCCCTCTCGAGTTTTTTGTACTGTCTGGCTATTTGCCTGTATTCCTTTTCGTAATCCAAAACGCACATGGCTCAGTTGTTCTCCTGCCCCTTGAAGCCGCGTTTCTTGGGCGCGGTCAAGACTTATCTAAAACATGCAGAGCGTTATCGAACAGTTGTGAAATCTGTTCAGGGCTACCCCGTCTTTATAACGCACGGGGCCGACTTCGCCGTAGCAATATGTACCCATGAGCGACGCCCCCTCGGGCAAGAGCGACGTGAGAATCGCCCCCTCGGCGTCAGACTCATGCCCCAAAATGAGGTTGCGCCCGCTACATGATACGCAGAACACCGTGGAATATGTATATCCTTCCTGCTTCGCCCCTTCGGCCAGAAGGGCGTTCATGGACTCCCTGCATGAGGTTTTGATGTCGTCCCTTTTGATAAGGCAGATATTGCCGAGCGCGCCGACAGGCACGTCCCCGCCGAACATGCCGGCGCCTGTCTCGTGATCCAGCCCCACGATGTGGCGCATAATCGGGGCCTCGTCCTTGTCCTCGTTCTCGCGCGTCAGTTTCATGGGGTTTGCGTTAAACGCCAAAAGAATTTCGTCTACATTGGTGTTAAAACCGAAACCCTTTAGATATTCGATAAACGTCTCGTCCCCCACGCGCCTGACGATATTGC
The DNA here is from genome assembly GCA_025997935.1 of Synergistales bacterium. GTDB lineage: Bacteria > Synergistota > Synergistia > Synergistales > Aminobacteriaceae > BNVG01. The sequence continues at coordinate 7,232 of BNVG01000050.1, forward strand.
CGGTGGCGTCGGTTATCCGGCGGACGCGCTCGGCGAAAGGCGACGTAACATGACGAATGGCGAACACAGGCTTGACGTTTCCCCAAACGCCGACTATGACTATGGAGTTATTATACGCCTCACCGGATAAAAACGTGCGCCCCTCGGTGTACTGATAGTCGTCCGAGGCGGCTCCTCCGATGATAGGGACGCCCGGGGCTTCTTCGGCCAGCGCGTCTGAGTAAGTATCGCCCGAAAACGACGCAACGCTCGGGCAGAAAGCGAACATCACGCCCGGTTTTTCGTAGCCCTGCCCGGCGGCCTGCGACATTATCCTGCGATACGTGTCCTTGATTTCCTGAACGACGCCGTCCCCTTCAAGCGGTTTCGATGCGGCGGCCCCAAACAGGCAGTCGTCAGACGTCAACACCGTCAGCATGGCGGCCGCCTCGTAACGCCCGCCTCTATCTAACGTGGCCAGCGATGTCATGCCGGCCACCTCGAAGCCTAAAAGTTTTTTCAGTTCTCCCGTGACGGCCGCGCTGTCCATATCAGCGTCGCAGAACAAAACGCCAATGGAGTTCTCCTCAAATTTCAGCTTCTCTTTTATGGCGTCGGCAAGCTCCTGGGCGGCTATCTCCGCATCGTCTATCTCGTACGAAATCGCGACCGCGCTTTTCATAAAAATACCCCTCCAATATCGTTTCCCTTAATTTTTTATTTCCATACCGACGCAAAAATTTTTACTTTATTGAGAAATATCCGCTTTTTATTCTATCATCAAAAATTCGCTCACCCTTAGATAATGGAAAATTAAGAACATAAACACCATATCCGCCATAACCGTCGATAGAAGTGATAAGATAATATTGACGTTCAAAAAAATATTCAAAAAAAATCGGAAAGTGGGTTCCGTAATGGCGGAAGATTCGAGGACAAGAAGGCGGCGCAAAAAGAAAGAGCGGGTTTGGCCTTATATTCTCTTGGCGCTTTTTGGGCTGTGTGCGCTCGTCGCGGCGACGCTTTTTACGCTCGACATCGGCGCGGACGTAATAGCCGGCGTAGCGTCGCGAAACGCGCGCGAACACGGTATGGTTCTATCCGTCGAAAACGCCGCCGGCAATCCGTTCAAGGGCTACGTATTCAGCGGCGTAAAACTTTCGTCCCAAAAAGGCGAGCCTATTTTCTCCGCCGCCGACCTGTCAGGAACCCTCAACCTCGCGTCTATATTCCGCGCCATCCCGATTCTTGCCTCTGGCGGCGACTTTTCCTCCGTATTGTCGTCAAATTTCCCATTGGATAAAATTTCGACGACCGGCGCCCGCTTCGCTTCGCTGTGGGGCGCGGTTGACGCGAAAAGCGCCGCGGCGAGTTTCGCGGCGTTGGAGCAGGGCGGGTTCAGGCTCAAGCTCGACTTTGCTTGCGACTTGGCCTCAAATATCGGCGCTCTGCCCTTGACCGGCAAGCTCGACATCGATGTACCTACCGTCGCCGAGCTTGGTAGCGTCGAGATAAACAGAGGCGATATAACGCTTGGCAAGGGCGGCCTTGCCATAGTCGGAACGCTCAATCTCGGCTCCTCGCCGCCCCGTTTTGATATTCAGGCATCCGCAAGGGCCATAGACTTGTCTGAGTTATTGGCGCTTTTCTCGCAAAATTTACCCGAAAACTTCAAACCCTCGGATTACGACGGCAAGACGGACGCCGATTTTTCGATAGACGGCTCGCTCGGCGACCTGACCGCCACGGGGAGCGTCGATTTTAAGGGCGGTAAACTCAACGGTTATCCGGTTTCATCTCTTTCGGCGCGAGTGAGGTACGCGGCCTCGCGTTTGTCCGTCGACAACCTCAAAACGGCGCTTTTCGGAGTGCCCCTCGAGGGATCCTTTTCGGCCGAGCCCAAAACGGGGGATTTCGCGTTTAAGTTAGACGGCGCGAACGCGCCCCTGTCAGAATTGGCCAAGCTCTATCCGGCTCTTGGAAAAGTCAGCGGCAACATCAAAAAATTCGCGCTCTCCCTCGGCGTGACGGGCGGCGTTCCGTCGGGCGCGGTGGAGCTTTCGTCCCCCCTCGTATCCGCGCTCGGCAAGAGCGTGGAAAACGTGGCCTTGCAGATCAAGTTAGACAAGAACGGCGTGGCGAGCGTCAGCGGCAAATTTGTTTTCGAGGGTTCTCAGGCGTTCGTTCAGGGAACCGTGCCGTCGGTTCTGTCATCCCCCACGCTCGACCTTACGGCCAACCTGAAAGACTTAGACGCCCGAAAAATCGCCGACTTTATTCCCGGAGGCAAAAATTACGCGCTCTCCGGCTCCGTGGCCGCGAATTTCGCCATAAAGGGCAAGTTCGACAACCCGACCGTCAGCGGCCAGCTAACCGCGCCCGTCTTTGCGGCTTTCGGCTATACGTTCTCCTCTCCGGGGATGTCGTTTGAATGGAAAAACAGCGCCATATCGGGCGTTTTCCGTACGACCTTTACAAATTTCTCCGGGCTGAAACTCTCAAATATATCCGTTCCGTTCGCGTATTCCGGCAACGCCGTCAAATCATCCAACGGCTCGCTCACGCTCTACGGCGGCAAGCTCGTCAACAATTTCAACATTAACCTTGACAGCATGAAATGGAGCGACTCGTTCACCGCTACCAACTTTGACATAAACCCTCTCGTTCAGGACGTAAGCGGTAGCTTAGACGGCAAGATAACGGGCAGGGGAAACCTATCGCTGAACTTAGGCGGCTCGGCCGACGCGACGCCGACTTACTCCGGCAAGGGGACTTTTACCGCGACGGACGGGGTGATAAGCGGCTTCGCCGGACTCACGACTGTAGCTAAGCTCTACAAAGTGGACGGGATACGTTACGTCAAAGTCAACGCCCCGCTGTCGATAGAGACCGGAGCGCTCACTATCGCTAAAGGCTCGTCCGCCACGCCTCCCGATAACGACCCGCTATACAAAAGCGCCGTCCTGACCCGTGACGGAACCGTGACCTTAGACGACGCCGCGAAATTGGACTTCGACGCCGACATAAATGTCAACCTACAGCTCCTGAATGCCCTGACCGGCGGGGCGGCCGGCGGCATCGAGGCGCTCGACAAAGGCGGAAACGTACTCGGCAACTTAGAGGACGCCCTGAAGGGCGCGCTCGGCGCGGTCGTCAAACAGGGGAGTAACGCGGACTTTCGCGTGGCGTCCGTCAGAATAGGCGGCACGAAAGACAAGCCGTCCGTAAGAGTGTTGAAAATTGGACAATCCACCGAGTCGGCTAAGCCTTCTGGGCCTGCCGCCCAGCCTGTTCAGCCGCTTTTGCCCAGCCAGCCCGCTCAGAGGCCCGTAAACGAAGGCGAAAAACAACCCGACAAGATCAAAGAAGCTCAGGAGAAAGTAGAAAAAGAGGTTCTGAGGGGCATAGATAATTTGCTCAACAGAAAGAAAAGATGAGGAGGCGCTTATTTTGGATTGGAAAAACTTAGAACGTGAACTTATCGCCCTGCGGCGTGATTTTCACAAATACCCGGAGAGCGCCTGGACAGAGTTCCGCGCGTCGGCCATTATCGCGTCGCGCCTCGGCGAGCTTGGGTACAAGCTGTCTTTGGGGTTTGACAATATCGACGTTCAGTCCGTCATGGGGAGGCCCGACGAAGCGGAGATAGACCGGCAAATAGAGCGCTCCAAGGCGCAGTTGCCCAAGACATGCGCGGACGGAGCCGGCCTCATAGATAAAATGCGAAGATACCCGGGGGTTGTGGGGATTCTCGATTCCGGTAAAAAGGGGCCTGTCATATCTCTCAGGTTCGACATAGACTGCGTGGACGTCAACGAAACGGACAAGAGCGAACATCGCCCGAACAAAGAGGGCTTCGCGAGCGTGAACGCCTGCCTCGATCACTCTTGCGGGCACGACGCCCACGCCGCCATAGGGCTTGGCTTGGCCACCGCGCTGATGGAAAGAAAAGACGAGCTTCGCGGAGAAATTCGCCTGATCTTCCAGCCCGGCGAAGAGGGTTGCCGCGGGGCTTACGCCATGACGCAAAAGGGCGTCGTCGACGGCTCCGACTATTTTCTGTCCATGCACATAGGCACGGGCGTACCAAGCGGCTCCTTTGGCCTGAACTCCCACGGGCATCTATGCACCACAAAATTCGACGCGGTTTTCACGGGGCGCGCCGCTCACGCGGCCGGCGCTCCGCAGGAGGGGAAAAACGCCCTTCTCGCCGCGGCCACAGCCGCCATCTCGCTTCACGCCATAGCGCCGCACAGCGACGGCCCGATGCGCGTCAACGTCGGCACGCTCCACGCCGGCACGGGACGCAACGTCATAGCTGACCATGCCGTAATGAAGGCCGAGACACGCGGGGAAAACCAGAAAATAGCCGACTACGTATACAAGAGAGCCTGCGAGGTCATCAGCGGCGCGGCGGCGATATACGAAACGGAGGTCAAAATCACAAAAGAGGGCTCCGGCACAAGCGCCGACGGCGACGTTGCGCTGGCCGAGAAGGTCGGCGCAGTTTTGCGCGCTTCCGGGCTATTCAGCTCGGTTTTGAACGACGTACCCGCCGCCGGAAGCGAGGACGCGACGTGGATGATGCGCCGCGTACAGGAACAGGGCGGACAGGCGCTTTATATGGCCTTGGGCTCGGACATCACCGCGCCGCACCACAACGGCGCGTTCGACTTGGATGAAAGCGCGATGATAAACGGCGTTAGGGCTTTGGACGCGATTGTTGGCGAGCTTTCAAAATCGGAGGGAAAATCATGAACAGGAAAAATCTCGGTGCGCGTCTTGGGCTATACCCGACGCCGGTCGTGGTCGTAGGGACTTACGACAAGGACGACAAGCCAAACCTCATAACTTTGGCGTGGGCGGGGATATGTTGCTCAGAGCCGCCTTGTCTGCAAATTTCCGTCCGCAAGGAGCGCCATTCCTGGAGCGCCATAACGGAGCGCGGCGCGTTCAGCGTAAACGTGCCTTCAAAAAAATACGTGGTCGAGACGGACTACATAGGCATAGCCTCCGGGCGTAGCGCGGACAAGTTCGCCGCAACTGGGCTTACGCCTGTAAAGGGAGAGCTTGTGGACGCGCCGCTCGTGGCGGAGTTTCCCGTGTCGATGGAGTGCAAGCTGAAGCACAGCATTGAGGTCGGCAGCCATGACTTGTTTGTCGGCGAGATAGTCGCCTGCTGGATAGACGAGGACGCGCCCAAAGAGGGGACGAAAGTGCGGGCCGAGAAAATAGACCCGCTTCTCTATATGCCGGGCGGGGAGTATTTCGGGATAGGGGAATTTATCGCGGGCGGTTATACGCTCGGGAAAAAACTCATTGAGAAATAATATTTCGTAGGGGCCTGTAACAAAACCCCCACAACACACCGACAAAATATGTGCAAAATCTTCGGATTTTGCACATATTTTTGGTGTCTGTCACGAATGAGGATTGTATAATATAGGCCATAGAGAGTATAGTGACCATGCATATTTAGGGAGTGTTTTAGTATGGACAAACGAGCGGCGTTCAAACCATACCAACAGAATCAAATGGTATTTTTACCAACGGATCTAAACGAACTAATACCGCAAAATCATATGGTACGGGTAGTAGACAAAGCAGTAGAAACCATGAACACTAAACCGCTGTTTGACCGTTACCACGGAGGCGGTACGAGCGCGTACAACCCGGTGATGATGTTGAAAGTCATAATGTACGCCTATGCCGATGGTATTTATTCAAGTCGTAAGATAGCCAAGGCAACAAGGGAAAATATCAATTTTCTTTGGCTGACAGGCAGTGTTCAGTTAGATTTTATGACTATAAACAGATTCAGGAGTGAACGGTTGAAAGATATAGTTAATTAATTTAAGTACGCATAAATAGCATCAGCCAATGTCCTGAAATTCCGAAAAGTCTGAGGAAAAACGAGCGGAATTTGATAAACAAACAGCGAAAACAGACTCCGAAACCATTGTGTACGTCGACGAAAGCGGAATAGATAAGTTTTATCAACGTGAATACGCTCGCGCGCCTATAGGACAAAGAGTCGAGGACGTGCGGCGCGGTAAAAAGTACCAAAGAACCAACGTCATTGCGGGGTATTGCAATGGTGAAGTTCTTGGTTCTTATTGTTATTCATGTAGCGCGAACGGCGATTTTTTCGAGCTGTGGTTTGAGAAGTTTCTATTGCCCGAAGTGCCTGTCGGGTATACGATTGTTATGGATAACGCGTCTTTCCATCGCAAAAACAAGTTGCAGGAACTGGCGAAAAAGTACGGTATGCGGTTAGTTTTCTTGCCGCCA